>NZ_QSQO01000005.1:11105-107319 GCF_003436775.1 Collinsella sp. TF11-5AC | reverse complement strand
GAACAGCCGATCGTGTCAAATTTGGTCTAACAGAGCCAAAAGAAAAGCGCGGGGCCGCATGGCGACTCCGCGCTTTATTGTTCAGCTTTTGCAGCCTTGCCCTTACGCTACGAAGAAGTAGACGGGGAAGGCAAGGGCTGCGATCCACCCGTCCTGTGCGAAAAAGTGTTTACGAACGTTTGCGACTCGCCAGGGCGCCTGCGGCGATGGCGGCTGTTCCCGCAAGGGCGGCTGCCACGATGGCTGTGTTCGAGGTGTCGCCGGTTGCCGCGAGCTTGCCGACGGTCTTGGCTCCCGTGGCTGCAACTGCAACGGTCTTGGTTGTCTTCGTGCCCTCGGACTTGGAACCCTCGGGCTTGGTCTTGCCGTGCTTTTCCTCGGGCTTGGTCTCCTCGGGAGGCACGATGACCGTGCTCTTGGCGACAGCGGCGTCATAGGGGGAGTCAATCGTGGCATCGCCCGTGCCAATGGTCTGCCCCGCCTCGTAGACGATGCCGTCGCTGAGCTCTTCCTTGTTGCGATAGTCAATGACTTTGCCGCCTGCAGGCGTCTGGATGATGGCGTCCTTGATTTCGATGGTGCCGATCGCCTTGCCGTCCGCGCTCATGGCAAGGGCGAAGATAGCCGCCGTGTCTCCCTCGGCCGTGACCTTGCTGCGGACGATCGAGATGGTCGCGGGCGTGATGCCCTTCTCGGTCTGCGCGAAGATGCCGATGTTCAGGCCCTCGGACTCAGGGATGATTTCGTCGTTTTGGTCTCCACTGTAGTGGTCGGGGCCGTCGCCGCCGGTCTCGGCATAGCGGGCTATGGCCTTGACAACGGAGTCGCTGATGTAGATATGGCCACCCGCTTCGTCGGAGTAGAAATTACTGGTGGAGATTGCAACCGAGAACCTGCCTTCTGCGAGCGCATCCACAGTCGAGCCGTTCTTGATGACGATGTCGTCCTCATCGGTGAAGAGTGCGCTGGCTTCCCCGCCATCTGAGCTTGCGCGGACCGTCACGGTCGCGCCATCGAGCGTGATCCCCTTGTAGACATAGATGCCATACCCAACGCCACTTGCGCTGAGGGAAGCGTTCGTGACCGTGAGGCTGTTTTTACCGTCGATGGCGGCGTCTTCCTCGGAGCTTGCCCTGACCTGGCTGCCACCCGAGATCTCGATGTTGCCGTCGGCCCAAATCGCATTGTCTTTGATAGAGCTTGCCTCTACCTTGCCGCCGCCCTTTATGATGAGGTTCTCGTTAGCATCGATACCCTGATCCTCGGTGGCCTTGGCGGCGACGGTTCCGCTGTTGTCGATCGTGATGTTGCCGTCGGCCCTGATGCCATCCGAATCGCCCGTGGCGTTAACGTTTCCCGAGCCCTTGATGGTGACATCGCCCCCGGCATCGATGGCATCGTGCTCGGTGCTCGTGGCGTTGACAGTGCCAGCGCCGTCGATGTTGATGTTGCCGACGGAAGTGATGGCGTCACGAGAAGATGTCAAGTTGAGCGTGCTGGACGCGTCGCCCTGAATATTAAGCTCGGCGTTCTCGTTCGCGCCATCCTTAACCTTGATGCCGCGGCCGTTGTCGTTAGTGACGGTGTTGTTGCCCTCGTAGCTCACGTTGAGCTTGCCCGCTGCCTCGATCGCGCCGCCGTTATAGCCGTTGAGCTTCATGTCGTCGGCACCGTCCCATGACCAGGTGCCGGCGGCGTCGCCCGCCTCAGTGCCGTAATTGTACTGGGTGCCGCCGACGTTGACCCACTCCGCCGCGAGCGAGATGCTCGGCATGAGCAGAGAGCTCACCGTAAGCGCGCATACGGCGCCTACAACGATGCGGCGCGTCACGCGGCGCCAGCTGCCGTGTGCGAGCAGCGTGCGACGGCGCACGTCGGGCTCGATAAAATGGGCTCCAGAGGTTTTGTCATTGCGCTTGGGGGTCGTGAACAAGGCGGCCATGGTTACTCCCATCCTCATAGGGCCTATGCGATTACGCCCAGCATATCTGCAGGATGTAGCCGGCGGTAGTGCCGTTTGGAGGGCAAAATGTCCAAAACTTGGGAAGTAATGCATCGCGCGCCCGCGCGGTGCCTGGCTTTAAAAGAAAAGCGCGGAGCCGCTCGATGCGACCCCGCGCTTTGGTCTTTTGCTTTGGCAGCTTTGTGCTTACGCTACGAAGAAGTAGACGAGGAAGGCAAGGGATGCGACCCACATGAGCGGCTTGATCTTGGAAGCCTCGCCCTTAAAGAGCGCGACGACCACGTAGGCGATAAAGCCCAGGCCAATGCCGGCAGAGATGGAGTAGGTGAAGGGCACGCCCGCGGCGATCATAAACGCCGGGAAACCCTCGGAGACATCGAACCAGTCGATCTCGGTGGCCTCGCTCATCATGAGGTAGCCGACGTAGACCAGGGCACCGCAGGTGGCGGCGCTGGAAACGATGGAGACGACGGGGGAGAAGAACGCGGCGAGGATAAACAGCACGCCGGTGGTGACGGAGGTGAGGCCCGTGCGGCCACCGTCGGCGGCGCCAGAGGTGGACTCGACGAAGGTGGTGATGGAGGAGACGCCCATGAAGCCGCCCACGGCAGCGGCGGCGGAGTCGACGACCAGGATCTCCTTGATGTTCTCGACGTTGCCGTCGTCGGTGAGGAACTCGCCTTGCTTGGCCACGGCCATCGCGGTACCCATGGTGTCAAAGAAGTCGCTCATGAGCAGCGAGAACGAGATGACAAGGAGCGTGGGGTCGGTAAGGACCTTGACGATGGCGGGCACGCCGCCGGCGTCGGCGATGGGGCCACCGATGCTCGAGAAGTCGAGCGGGGCGATGATACCGGTCGGAGCCTGGGTTACGCCTAGGGGGATACCGGCGATGACGGCTACGACGATGCCGATGAGCAGCGAGCCGGGGACGTTGCGGCAGGCGAGGGCGACCGTCACCAGGATGGAGATGATGCCGACGATGAAGGTGGGCGAGGTGATGTCGCCCAGGCCGACAAGCGTGCCGTTACCGGCGGTGATGATGCCGGCGTCGGCAAGGCCGATCATGGCGATGAACAGGCCCAGGCCCACCGAGATGGCGTGGCGCAGGACCACGGGGATGGCGTCCATGATGGCCTCGCGCAGGCCACAAAGGACGAGCAGCAGGATGACGACGCCCTCGAGGAAGATGACGCTCATGGCCACGTGCCAGTCGCCGCCGCAGACGGTGGTGGTGATGCCGGCGATCATCGCGTTGACGCCGAGGCCCGACGCACAGGCGAGCGGGCGGTTAGCGAAGATGCCCATGCAGATGGTCATGATGCCGGCGCCCAGGCAGGTGGCGCAGGCGAGCGCTCCCGCATCGATGCCGGCGCCCGAGAGCACCGCGGGGTTGACGGCGATGATGTAGGCCATTGCCAGGAATGTTGTCAGTCCAGCGCGAAGTTCGGTCCCGATTGTGGACTTGCGCTCACTGACGTGAAAAAGTTCGTCCATGCATACCCTTTCCTTGTTCGGCCCCGAGTTTAGGCCGATTGACACGAACTTCCTTACTATATCGCCTTTGTAAGGTTGATGTTCCTCGCATGTTGATGTTCGGCGCTTTGCGGCAGACGGACGGTATTTTTCGCATGAAAATGTGTAGGTACCGTATACTTAAGCAGTTACAACGAACTCTTTGGAGGAACGTATGATTAAAGAGCTCTGCCGCGACGAGGCCATCTTGTCTCAGCGTTGCGAGGTTGCGACTGTCGAGGACGAGTCGGTCGCACAGGACCTGATCGATACCATCAAGTCGCTCGATGATGCCGGCTGCCTTGCCGCCAACCAGATTGGCGTCACCAAGAAGGTCTGCGTCTATCTGGACGATGCCGGCGAGCCCCACGTGCTTTACAACCCCCCGTCTGGTGTTTGGCCTGGGCGCCAGCAAGATGGAGGAGAGCTGCCTGACGCACGACGAGATCACCAAGTCCACGCGCTATATCAAGTGCAAGGTTGCCTTTGACCAGATCGTCGACGGCAAGATGAAGGAGTGCCGCCGCGACTACGCGGGCTTTGAAGCGCAGATGATCCAACACATGATTGATCACTGTCTTGGCAAGTTGGTCTAAGGGGACCAAAGCACCGCACCTTGCCGCTCAATCGTCGCTCGCGTACCTCAAGTACGCTTCGCTCCTCTTTCGTGGCAATCTGCGGCACTTTGACCCCTTAGACGACCTACGGGGTCGACTTGGCTGAGTTTATCTTGCTTGTAAAAGTCCGGGTATGACATTGTTGTCATGTCCGGACTTTTTTGTTTAGCGCTCCTTTGTTTGGTGACAATGAGCCTAGTAAGAACATTGAGCTAGGAGGCGCTATGTGCACGAGCATTCGATTTACCGATAATTCCGGCCACATGTATCTGGGCCGCAACCTCGACTGGAGCTTTGGATACGGCGAGCAGGTTCGCGTGATGCCCCGCGGGTTCCACATCCCGTATTCGTTTATCGACGATGCGACGGCGGCGCATGCGGTAATCGGTATGTGCATCGATTACAAGAACTATCCCATGTTTTTCGACTGTGGTAACGATGCGGGTCTGGCTGTGGCGGGGCTCAACTTTCCCGGCTATGCCGAGTATGCCGAGGGCCCTGTCGACGGCAAGAACAATATCGCGGCCTATGAGTTTCCCCTGTGGGTGGCAGCGACGTTCTCGACGGTCGACGAGGTCGAGGCTGCGTTGCACGATACGGTGATTGTTGCCAAATCTGCAGGAGAGGGGCTGGGCGTGTCGCTGCTCCATTGGATTATCGGCGACAGGCAGCGTAGCATCGTGGTCGAGATGATGGCTGACGGCCTGCACGTATACGACGATCCGGTCGACACCCTTGCCAACCAGCCGACCTTCCCGTGGCATATGGAAAATCTACGCACCTATATCACCGCCACAAGCGATTTTCCGCAGACGGCGACGTGGCGTGGCGCCGAGCTTAAGCCCTATGGAGCCGGTGCCGGCATGCGCGGCATTCCCGGCGACTGCTATTCGCCGAGCCGTTTTGTAAAGGCAGCGTACCTCAACGCCAATTACCCGCAAAAAGACAGCGAGGCCGAAAACGTCGTCCGCATGTTCCGTTCGCTCGAGGGCGTGGCGATGATCGAGGGAGCGTCCAAGATGGGCGATGGCAAGTTCGAGAAGACCATCTACACCGGATGCTTTAGCGCGCGTACGGGCAATTATTACTACGCGACCTACGATGACCCATCGATTCGCTACGTGAGCCTGATGGATGCCGAGGGCGCGAGCCCCGATGGGCTCGTGGTTCCCGAGCCGCGTCGTTCGTAGCCCATAGCTTTACTGCAATGCAAAATGGCCCTGCATCTCCCGTGAGGTGCAGGGCCGCTGTCGTTGATACGCGACGTCGCTAGAAGTTGGCGTCGTTGAGTTGTTCGCTCTCGAGGCCGTCGAGCTGTTGCTGTTCGGGCGTATCGGCGACGCTCTCGAGCAACTCGGTGGGGTCGACGTTCATGTTCCTGCCGGCTTCGTTGCCGTTGACCAGGTCGTCCGAGAAGATATCGACTTCCATTTCCTCGGCTTCCTCGATCTGGACTTCGAGCGGCACATGGGTGCGTACGAGTTTGACCGCCGGGCGCATGCGGGCAAAGAGGGGCACGTACTCGATGATGATGGCCGAGTTCTCAAGACCGTACCAGCGTGCCGGGCTTCCGCAGGCGCGGCGGACGGCGTACTTGATGGCCATCACGCGGTGGTCGTTGCGGTTGATGTCCGTTTCGGGGGCAAGCATCTTGCGCAGCATGCAAAAGCGGAAGTCGCCCACGTTGCCGCGTGTCTCGTAGATGGAGTAGGTGTGATGCTGCGGCGGCAGCTCGCCCGATGCCATCAAGTCGCCGACGATCTGGCGCAGATAGGCGTTGATGCGCTGGTTGACCTTAAAGCCCAGGTCCAGGCGTACGCGGAACAAAAAGTCCGTGCCAAAGGTCTCGACGGAATACTCGTGCGTATAGGGCTCATCGGTAACGTGTACGTTGATGAACCAGTATGCCTTGGCGCGCTTGGGATGTTTGTCCAGGATGGAATAGAGCACGTCGCGGTCGAGTGTGAGCGGGTCGGGGCTGTTGGTGAGAAATACCAGATTGTCGGCGAGCACGGGATAGGTCTCGTCATTGCGCAGGCGATTGAGCTGGTCGATGTACTTGGAGACGGGCAGCAGAATCGTCTGCGTGCGCTCGATGGCGGTGCCGCGACGCCACACATACATAAGGCCAAACAGCAGTGCGGCCAAGAAGATCATCACATAGCCGCCGTCAAAGAACATGGTGAGGCACGAGGCGAAAAAGCACAGCTCAATGGCGCCGAAGAGCAGGGCGAAGACGCAGGCGCCCAGCTTGTGCTTGAGAATGCCGGCGATATAGCTCGTCAAAAGCGTGGTGGTCATAAGCATGGTCACGGTAATGGCGAGGCCGTAGGCACTCTCCATGCGCTCGGAGTTTTGGAACAGCAGCACGATGAAGATGCAGCCGACCCACATGATGTTATTGACGAGCGGAATATAGAGCTGGCCCTTGGTGTCGCTGGGGTAGTGGATGCGCAGGTGCGGCATAAGGTTGAGACGCGTTGCCTCGGATACCAGCGAGAACGAGCCGGTGATGAGCGCCTGTGAGGCGATGATGGCCGCCACGGCCGAAAGCACGATGGCAAAGGGGCGTAGGGGCTCGGGGAGCATCATATAGAACGGGTTGACGATATCCATCGCGAGCATCTGGGGGTTGAAGTTATTGGCGAGTAGCCAAGCTCCCTGACCCAGATAGTTGAGGATAAGGGCCGCCTTAACAAATGGCCAGGATGCATAGATGTTTGCCTTGCCCACGTGGCCCATGTCCGAGTAGAGCGCTTCGGCACCGGTTGTCGACAGGAAGACAAAGCCGAGCACCATAATGCCCGAATGGTTGATGGGCGAGAACAGGAACATAATGCCGCGGATGGGGTTGAGCGCGCGCAAGATGGACAGGTTGTCGAGCATGTTGAACAGACCGGCGCCTGCCAGGAACAGGAACCACAGCGTCATGAGCGGGCCGAAGAGCTTGCCGATTGACGAGGTACCGGCGCGCTGCATGGCAAATAGGCCGCAGATAATGATGATGGTGATGATGATGACGTTGGTCTGGCCGTCGCCCAGCAGCGCATGGCCCCATTCGATGGTGCGCAGACCCTCGATGGCTGTGGTGACCGTGACGGCGGGGGTGAGGATGCCGTCGGCAAGCAGTGCCGCACCGCCGATCATGGCGGGCAGAATCAGCCATGGTGCCACCTTGCGTACGAGGCTGAACAGGGCGAAGATGCCGCCTTCGTTGTGGTTGTCGGCCTTCATGGCGATTACCACGTACTTGACCGTGGTCACGAGCGTCATGGTCCAGATGACGAGCGAAAGCGCGCCCAGGATCATGTCCTCGCTGACGGTACCGATGCCGCCGTTGTTGGCGACGATTGATTTCATGGTGTACATGGGGCTCGTGCCGATGTCGCCATAGACGACGCCGAGCGTTACGAGCAGCATGCCAGCGGAGAGGGGGATGGCTCCGTGCCCGCCTTGCCCGCGCTGGTCTTGGAGGTTTGCCTCCAGTTTGTTGTGTGCCACGAGGACTCCCTTAGACATCCGGTTATCTGTCTAGGACAAAAAACTTTATGCCGTCTTTATACATACAAGAGCAGTTTGGCACATCGGGTTATTTTAGACAATAATCCTCAGCTGGGGATTATTTATCTACGCAGGTAGCATTTCAAAGCAGGGGCTTTTAAGCACGTGCTGTCTGGGCGATGCCAGCCTTGGCGTTTGCGCGTTTGCCGGCGAGTTCGCAAAAAATCGCGCCGCCGATGATAAGCGCGGCGCCCATCAGGCGGACCGGTGTTATGGCTTCACCCAAAAGGGCGGCCGAGAACACGACCGCCGAAAGCGGCTCGAGGTAGCCGACGACGGCGACGGTCTGGACGGGCAGCTTGGCGACGGCGCTAAAGTAGAGCAGGCAACCAATGCCGGTGTTGACGACGCCGAGCATAGCGACGGCGCGCCAATCAATACTGGCGGCGGCGCCGGCGGACAGGAACGAGGGAGCGCCCTGCGTGATGAGCGTGAGGGCCAGTGCGGTCACAAAGGCGGCGCTCACTTGGAGCGCGGAGTTCTCGAGGCCCTTGATGTGCGGCGCACCCTTGCTGGCGATGACCATCAATGCATAGCAGAAGGCCGAGGCGATTCCACAGACGATGCCCGCAATGGGCATATTGCCGCCTAGACCTTGCGCTGCAATGAGAAAAGCACCACAAGCAACGGCGACAAAGCCGGCGATTTTGCCGCCGGTCAGCTTTTCGCCAAAGATGAGCGGGGAGAGCGCCATGACAATGATGGGGCCGCAGTAGTACAGCAGCGAGGATACGCCGACGCCGATCGTCTGGTAGGCGCGGAACAGGAAAATCCAGCTGGCGCCCAGCGCGGCGCCCGAGACGATGAGCGCTGCGGCCTCGCGGGGGCGAGACGGAGTCTGCAGGTTATGGCGCTTGGTTATGAAGAGGATGGCGGCAAGGGTGAGAGCGCCCAAAAACGTGCGCAACAGTACGATATCGGAGCTCGGCAGCGCGATGGCAGCGGCGATGATGCCGTTGGAGCCAAACAATAGCAATGCTGCTAAGTACGTAAACAATCCGTTGTTCATGTGCTGACATCCCCTCTATATCCGAACTTGTTCACTATGGGTGAACTGGCTTTAGAAGAAAAGCGAATATAATGCATGGATAACATGACAAAAACTCATGTAAAGGTGGAGGGGTGCCGTGGAAACGAATATTCAAAAGATGCAGGTTCTGCTCGAGACCGTGCGGGCCGGCAGTTTTACGCGCGCCGCCGAGCGGCTGAGCTATTCGCAGTCGGGCGTGAGCCGCATGGTGGGCGACCTTGAGACCGATTGGGGTTTTAAGGTGCTCGACCGCAGCCGCGAGGGTGTGGTGCTTTCTGCCGATGGGCGGCAGATCATGCCGGCGGTTGAGGCGCTCTGCGAGGAGTTTGGCCGCCTGCAGCGACACGTGGACGAGATGCGTGGGCTCATGCGCGGCAAGATCTGCATTGGTACGTTTTCGAGTGTGGCGACCCATGTACTGCCGCCGGTGATTGCGCGCTTTCGCGCCGATCATCCGGATGTCGATTACGAGCTGCTGATGGGTGATTACTCCGAGATTGAGCAATGGGTGGCGGAAGGCCGCTGCGACCTGGGCTTTATTCCGCGCGAGCCACGCGGCGCCGGCATGGCGCCGCGACCGTTGGTGCAAGACGAGTTGATGGCCGTGGTGCCAGCGGACTCCTCGCTTGCCACGGCGGAGGTCGTTTCTCTTGCCGATTTAGCCAACGAGCAGTTTATTCTGCTAGAACGCGGCACCGATGACGAGATTACGCCGCTATTCCGTCGGGCGGGGCTGGCGGTGCGCTCAAAGCTGTCGACTTGGGATGACTATGCGATTATGGCTATGGTCGAGGATGGCCTGGGCGTGAGCATTCTTCCCGCGCTCATCTTGCATCGCTGCCAGTTCGATGTTGCTGTGCGTCCGCTCGAAGGGCATCCCCATCGGCAGATCAACGCCATATATCGAACGGCCGATGTTTCGCTTGCCGCCGCTCGTTTCCTCGAATACCTCTAAATGCGTGCACGTCGTTATCGCCTTGGGATAAATCTCGAGGTCTTGCTCATTTTTTTGAAATTGAACTTTTCGAAATAGCACGGCGTTATACTGCTGCCTAAATTGAACTCAGGTTCAATTCGTGTTGTATAAATTGAACTTTGCCAGCAAGGAGGTTCCTGTGGCCCAAGAGACGTTTAGCGATCGCCTGCGACAGACTATGTCCGATCGCGACGTTCGCCAGTCGGACGTGATCCGCGCATCGGAGATGCTCGGCAAAAAACTCGGCAAGAGTCAGATGAGCCAATATGTGAGCGGCAAGACGATCCCGCGGCGTGATGTGGCAGAGCTGCTCGCCCGTATTTTGGAGGTCGATGTTACCTGGCTGCTCGCCGGTGACGCCGATCAAGGCGAGACGTCCTCGTCCCATAACGTTGCTAAATCCGAACCTAGTCCTTCAGCTCAAATTGCAAGGAGCGTCCCCATGCGTACTTTTTCTAAATCCACCAAACTCGACAACGTCCTCTACGACGTCCGCGGCCCCGTCGTCGATGAAGCTGCCCGTATGGAGGACGAAGGCGAGCGCATCCTCAAGCTCAACATCGGCAACCCTGCGCCCTTTGGTTTTCGCACGCCCGATGAGGTCATTAAGGACATGCGCCAGCAGCTGCCCGACTGCGAGGGCTATTCCAACTCGCGCGGCCTGTTCTCCGCGCGCAAGGCGATCATGCAGTACTCGCAGATCAAGGGCCTGCCCAATGTTCAGATGGAGCACATCTACACGGGCAACGGCGTGTCCGAGCTCATCCAGCTTTCGATGAACGCGCTGCTCGATAACGGTGACGAGATTCTGATCCCCAGCCCCGACTATCCGCTCTGGACGGCGTGCGCAACCCTTGCCGGTGGTCATCCCGTACATTATTTGTGTGATGAGCAGGCGGATTGGTATCCCGATCTGGAGGATATGGAGTCTAAGATCACGAGCGCGACCAAAGCCCTCGTCATCATCAACCCCAACAACCCCACGGGTTCCGTCTATCCGCGCGAGGTGCTCGAGGGCATCGTCGAGGTTGCACGCAGGCATCAGCTGATGATCTTTGCTGATGAGATCTACGACCGCCTGTGCATGGACGGCTACGAGCACGTCTCGATTGCCTCGCTCGCTCCCGATCTGCCCTGCGTCACCTTTAGCGGTCTGTCCAAGTCGCACATGATCGCGGGCTATCGTATTGGCTGGATGGTGCTTTCGGGCAACCAGCGCTGCATGAGCGACTTCATCATGGGCATCAACATGCTCTCCAACATGCGCCTGTGCTCCAACGTGCCGGCTCAGTCGATCGTTCAGACGGCGCTCGGTGGCCATCAGTCCGTCAACGACTACATCCGCCCCGGCGGCCGTGTCTACGAGCAGCGCAACTTTGTGTATGAGGCGCTCAACAAGATTGACGGCATCTCGGTGGTTAAGCCGCGTGCGGCGTTCTACATCTTCCCCAAGATGGATGTGAAGAAGTTCAACATTACCGATGACGAGCAGTTCGCCCTTGACCTGCTGCACGAGAAGAAGATTCTGATCACGCGCGGCGGCGGCTTCAACTGGGCTGAGCCCGACCACTTCCGTATCGTGTACCTGCCGCGCATGGAAGTGCTCAAAGAGTCCCTCGAAGATCTCGCCGACTTCTTCGATCATTACCGCCAGAGCTAGTGGGATAGAAGTTCCGCACTATGAAAAGCTCCCTGCAGTTGTTTTGCTGCAGGGAGCTTTCTTGAATCGGCGGAACTAAATAACGATTCCGCAACAGTGGTCGATTTCGTGTTGGATGATCTCGGCGGTGTAGCCCGAGAAGTTTTTGATGCGGTGGACGAAATTCTCGTCCAAATACTCAACCTTAATGCGGCGATAGCGAGTACAGGGGCGCTCGCCGGAAAGCGAGAGACATCCTTCGCTCGTCTGATAGGAATTGACCTGCTCAAGAATTTGAGGGTTGTACATCAGCAGCGCCCTGTTGCCGTCCTTTACGCAGATGATGCGTTTGCGCACGCCAATCATGTTGGCGGCAAGGCCCACGCACTCGTGCTCATGCTCATGGAGCGTATCCAGGAGGTCCTGCCCGGTCGCGGCATCGTCGGGTCCCGCGTCTTCGGAAGGCAGGCGCAAAAAGAACTCGGATTTCATGATGGGCTTAATCATGGCGAGCTCCTCATGTCTCGTGCTTTCGTGGACTTTTAATAATAGCGCGGAAGGAAAGCTGCGCGTCAGCGTTACAATCTTTCAACGTTGGACCATGTTGTCGGATCCGTCGCGTGCGGCGTCTGACGTAAGTCTAGGGCTCATGCTCGCCCTGGACTGTTCCTCTGGGGCGATGCGACTGTCGTTCCAAGAGGAAGGAAATGCATGGGGAGCAAATCTCAGCAACAAGTTCAAGCAACGCCATCGGCCACTTCGGCGTTTCTCGTCGTAATGTATATTGCAGCCTTTGTCGCCGCGTTTAACGAGAACATCATTAACGTGGCACTGCACGATATCATGGCGGCCTTTTCGGTGAGTGCCACCACGGCGCAGTGGCTAGTTTCGGGATACATGATCGTGACGTCGATCTTTACGGCCATCATGGCCTTTCTATCCGGTCGTTTCTCGACGCGCAAGCTGCTGTTTTTCGCATGCGGATGCATGGTCGCCGGAGAAGTTCTGTGCCTGGTCGCCCCGTCGTTTACCGTTTTGCTGCCAAGTCGTATTTTGCAGGCTGCGGGATCGGGCATCTTGTTTCCGCTCATGATGAATGTGGTGCTATCTTGTGCTCCGCGCGAGAAGCTCGGTCTGTATCTGAGCCTGGGCGGTGCCTGCATTACGCTAGGGCCGGCGTTTGGGCCCGTGATTAGTGGTCTTATGTGCACGTTGTTTGGCTGGAGGGCGGTGTTCGTAGTGCCGCTGGTGGGCGGTGTCGTGGTCGCCGCGGCGGCAGCAAAGCTCGTTCGGAATGTCGGAGAGCGCTCGAACACCACGCTTGATATTCTGTCGGTTGTTTTGCTCGCTGCCGGCATTACGGCGTTCGTGTATTCCGTAGGCGAGTTCTCGACCAATGTGATGGCCGGTATCGTGGCGCTTTTCGCCGCTGTTGTGGTGCTCGGCCTGTTTGCGGTTCGTCAGCTCAAGCTCGAGCATCCGGTGCTTAACGTGCGTCCCATGGCGAGCGTTCGTTTTTGGCCTGCATGCCTGCTTGTGGTGGTGTCGATGATGACGACGTTCTCGATGAGCGTTTTGTTGCCGCTCTATTTTGAGGGCGCATACGGCATGACCGCACTTGTCGCGGGTTTGCTCATTTTGCCGGCGATCGCCTGCAACGCCGTGACCTCGATTGTGGGCGGACGCGTGATGGATGCCCGTGGTGCGTGGCCGCTGCTGCCGGTCGGCTTTGCCCTGATCGCTGTGGGGCAGACGGCAATCTCGATGACCGCGGCAAGCATGAACATCGGCGTTGTCGTGCTGCTGACCGTTGTGGTGTATGCCGGCGTCGGTTTGGTACTGAGCCCCTCGCAGACCGCCGGTTTGGAGACGCTCCCCGCCGCTGAGCATCCTCACGGAACGGCATTGCTTAACACGTGGAACATGATTGCCGCGTCGTTTGGTCCGTCGCTGTTTATCGGCCTGCTTTCGAGTTCTGCGGTGGCTGCTGGCGCCGCAGGCGTTGCGTCGGACGTTGCCCAGGCGATAGGATTTGCAGCCGCCGTGCGCGTGGCGGCCGTGATTGCCGTTGTCGGGTTCGCGGTGTCGCTGGTGTACGCTCGCCGCGAGTCGCACATGTCGCATTAATGTGTGCACATAGATTCTGCAGTTAGATTGGGTGACGACACCATAAACTAATGGACGATTTGCCGAGAGGCATGAATGTTTAAAGCGCAAAGAGTGCGCGACGGGCCCCGCGAATGGGGCGATGATGCCCGAGAGGGCCAAGAAGGAGTCTCATGTCTGAGAACGAAGAGATCATGAACGAGACCGAGAACGAGACCATGGCTGCCGAGGTTGAGGCAGTCGAGACTGTGGAGACCGAAGCTGCCGAGGTTGAGGCTGCTGACGAGGTTTCCGCCGAGGAGGCCGAGGTTGTCGAGGCCGCCGCTGATTACGATGACGAAGAGCTGATGGACAAGATGCAGAAGGCCGCCCGCCTGCTGCGCAGCCGTCGCTTTGCTATTTCCAAGGAGGAGGAGGCCAAGGCCGAGCGCATGGCGAACATCGAGCGCGCCATCAAGCTTCTTGACCTCAAGCCCAAGATGGAGCAGAAGGAAATGTCCGACCTGCTGGGCATGCGCCTTCGTGAGCTCGATGGCCTGATGGCCGAGGCCGAGGCTGCCGATCTGGTCGGCCGCATCGACGACGCCGAGGGCGATATGCGCAAGATCGTTGTCTTCGCTGCCGAGGATGCCGCTGAGGGCCTGGTCGAGCTTGCCAACAAGAAGGAGAAGCTCCTGCCCGAGCTTTCTTACGAGGAGGCTACCGAGCTGATGGCCGCTCTCGATAAGGTTATCGCTCCGCTCGTCGCCATGGGCCTGGACGAGGACCGCGGTCCTCGCGGCGGCCGTGACGAGCGCGGTGGCCGTGGCGGCGACCGTGGCGGTCGCGGTGGCGATCGCGGTGGCCGTGGCGGCTTTGGCGACCGTGGCGGCGACCGTGGCGGTCGCGGCGGCTTTGGTGGCAACCGTGGTGGCTATGGCGATCGCGGTGGCAACCGTGGTGGCTTCGGCGGCAACCGTGGTAACGACCGCGGCGGTCGCGGTGGCGACCGTGGCGGCCGCAACGGTGGCGGCTTCCGCGGCAACCGCTTTTAGGGGTTACGCGGTTCTACGAACCGCGTAACTAGTTGACGCTGCGCGCCACCCAGGGCGACAATTTGTCATTCAAAAGGCAAGGCATGACCAGAAGGTCTATGCCTTGCCTTTTTCATGCCAACTTGTTCGCCCTGGGCGGCGCTCGCTGGCGTTGCCAAAACATCGGCGTTGCCATGATCAAAACCTGCCAAAAAGGGACAGGTTTATTTTGGTCGGTTTTATCTGAGCAAACGTGGTTGTCTATCGCAATGTAGTCGTTGGGAACGTTCTTGTTTGAGTAGTCGTTTAAGAGCGACCCCAATGACTACATAGCATGAGAGTGGATAATCTCCCGGTTTGAGCCTGCATCCAAGCTTGAAGTGGGAGATTATCCGCTCTCGTTTCGTTTGTTGATTTCGATGCCTACATTTGTAGGAGCAGTTCGTGGAGGCGGGTGTCGTCGTCGAGTTCGGGGTGGAAGGTCACGCCGAGTTGTTTGCCTTGGCGGGCGGTGACGATGCGGCCATCGACCTCTGCCAAGGCCTTGGCGTCGCCGTGGACCTCGACGATGCGGGGCGCGCGGATAAATGTCAGCGGCACTTCACCGTCGATGCCGTCTACCTGTCCCTTGGTGCGAAAACTGCCGAGCTGTCTGCCATAGGCATTGCGCTCAACGAGCACATCCATGGTTGCCAAACGCGGCGTGCCCTTATCGTCATGAGCGGCAAGGTCGTGAGCCAGCAGAATCAGGCCGGCGCAGGTGCCCAGGACGGGCATGCCTTCAGCGATACGGGTACGAAGCTCCTCGAGCATGCCCAACTCATCAAGCAGTTTCCCTTGAACTGTAGACTCGCCGCCGGGAAGTACCAGACGGTCAAAGTTCTGCTTCAAATCAGCCGCCTGCCTCAGCTCAATACAGCGTGCGCCCAGCTCGGACAGTCTTGCCTCGTGCTCGGCAAAAGCGCCCTGGACCGCCAGCACGGCGACCGTTTGGTCTGCATAATCGCTCATGTGCGATCCTTTCTGCTGGACTAGCGCCCGCGCTCCTCCATGATGATCTCGATTTCGTCGGCGTTGATGCCCACCATGGCCTCGCCCAGGTCCTCCGAAAGCTCGGCGATGAGCTTGGCGTCGGTGAAGTTTGCCACGGCCTTGACGATGGCGGCGGCGCGCTTGGCGGGGTCGCCGCTCTTAAAGATGCCCGAGCCAACAAAGACGCCCTCGGCGCCCAGCTGCATCATCAGCGCGGCGTCGGCGGGGGTCGCGACTCCGCCGGCGGCAAAGTTTACGACGGGGAGCTTGCCCGTGGCATGGACCTCGCGCACCAGCTCGACCGGAACCTGCAGCTGCTTGGCAGCCTCAAAGAGCTCGTCGTCGCGCAGAGCAACAACGTCGCGGATCTGCTTTTGGATCTTGCGCATGTGACGCACGGCCTGAACGACGTCGCCCGTGCCCGGCTCGCCCTTGGTACGAATCATCGTGGCGCCCTCAGCAACACGGCGCAACGCCTCGCCCAGATCGCGGGCGCCGCAGACAAACGGCACGTCAAACTGGGTCTTGTCGATGTGATAGACATCATCGGCGGGGGAGAGGACCTCGGACTCATCGATGTAATCGATCTCGATGGCCTGCAGGACCTGCGCCTCGACAATGTGACCGATGCGACACTTGGCCATAACGGGGATGGAGACGGCCTCCTGGATGCCCTTGATCATCTTGGGATCACTCATGCGCGAGACGCCGCCTGCGGCGCGGATGTCGGCCGGGATACGCTCGAGCGCCATGACGGCGCAGGCGCCCGCCTCCTCGGCGATGCGTGCTTGCTCGGGCGTGGTGACGTCCATGATGACGCCGCCCTTGAGCATCTGCGCGAGTTCGCGATTGAGTTTGACGCGATCGGCCTTGCTGGTCTGTTCTGCCATGGTTGCTCCCTTGGTTGGCATGTACATTGCTTGACGGAACATCCTATCGGGGAGCTGGGTATGGCGAAATACTCAGTTTTCGAGATAATAACAAGGTCAGACTAATGCCAGATTGAATGATTCGATAAGGTCAGGTGATAGACCCATACTTGACTACAATTTGGAAAATCGCGGCGAAGCATCGCTTTATGAGTATGTTTACCAGCAAATTCGCGATGATATTGTTGCTGGCCGTATTGCGGCGGGGGAGCATCTGCCGTCTAAGCGCGCCTTTGCGAGTCATTTGGGTATCAGTGTCATTACCATCGAGAATGCATATAGCCAGTTGCTTGCCGAGGGCTATATTTGCTCGATGCCGCGTCGTGGCTACTACGCGTGCGAGCTTCCGGATGCGCCGGTTTTGGCTTTTGCTGCGGGGGATATCGACCGAGATGCTGTCCCTGTTGGTCCCAGCGCGCATGATGCCATGGGGCAGGCAGAGCGATTCGACGCACTTTCTCCTTCCGCTTTGGAGGCGGCGCGGCTTTGGCAAAGTGCGCTACGGGCGACGCTGACGTCCGAAGACGAACGTGAAATCTTTTCGCCCGCACCGGCGCAGGGCACCGCTCGACTGCGACGTGCGATTGCGCACCATCTGCGCGGGACAAGGGGCATGAATGTCGACCCCGACAACATCGTTATCGGTGCGGGCGCCCAGCTGCTCGATACCATGTTGGTTCAGTTGCTTGGCGCGGACAAGGTGTATGCCGTCGAGGATCCAGGCTATTTGCGCTTGACGCGCATCTATCAGGCCATGGGTTGCGAAGTGCGGCATATCCCGTTGGATGCTGAGGGCGTGGACTTGAGCGCGCTGCAGAAAACCGGGACCGATGTCCTTCACCTGATGCCGTCTCATCAGTATCCGACCGGTCTTGTGACGAGCATTGCACGTCGCTATGCGTTGCTGAGCTGGGCCGCCGAGCGGCCAGGTCGGTATCTCATCGAAGACGACTTTGATTGTGAGTTTCGCCTTGCCGGCAAGCCGATTCCCGCGCTCGCGTCGATCGATGCCGCCCAGTCGGTTATCTACACCAACACGTTTTCGAAGAGCCTTTCATCGGCGTTGCGTTTGGCGTACATGGTGCTGCCCGATGAACTAATGGAGAGGTTTAAACGCAACCTTGGTTTCTACGCCTCGTCGGTAAGTTCTGTTGATCAGGTTGCCTTGGCGCGTTTGCTGGAATCGGGTGATTACGAGCGACATGTGAACCGCGTGCGCGCTCGTGCTCGTGGGGCGCGTGATGGCCTGGCGGCGCTTGTACGGAAAACGTTTCCGGCAGGGGAAGTCTCGATCGAGTACGCGGACGCCGGCCTTTACTGCGTCGTGGCCGTGGAGTGTGACGCGGGCGGAAGCTCTTTTGCACGGGCCCTCACGCGCTCGAGCATCCCTTTTATCGATATCGGTGACTGTTTTTGGTGTGCCGATGGCGCATCTGTCCCTGAAAACTCAACTCAAATTCTTGTTCAGTATGACGATCTGAGTCCAAAAGTACTAACTACCTTGGAATTGCAGCTAATGGGGAGCACTCTGCAACCTAAGTGAGTAGACTTTTAGCACTTTGGCGACCAGACAGTTTTGTAACAAGCTATCTACCTGCGGTTTTGAAAAGCAGGATGACCGGCCTGCTCGGGATGTTCAAAAAAGTCTACTCACTTGCCGCGCAAAGCTCCTGCATGAGAAAAAAATGGGGTTTTCAACAGGGCTTCGTCCAGCTCTCGGCAAGCTTTTGGCCAGTTGGGGAGGGCTGTTGAAAACTTGGCAGTCCGTTCGGCGCCATTTTTGGTGCGTTCGCGCCAATGCGTGACTGACTGGGTTGAAATTCGTGTTTTCCTGTGCCTATGAAGGATCTACTTTGTGACATATCAGCTTTTAGGTACTGGCGTTTGCCTCCTCAAGTCCGCGCTTTGTGTCCGCCGCTTCCACGACCGGAAGAAGACCGGCAGCGATATGATCTCGCCCGCAACCCGACGGCTGCGGTCGCGCTCGATTTTCCGTTGTATACATTGGTTCGGACGAGAAACAAACGGACTTGTCCTGCCAGCATTAGGCAGCGGCTGTTTCTTGGTGAGCTTCCCAGGGAATCCGTGCTGGAAACGGAGCATGGGGTTTTGATTACGTCTCCTCTACTGACGGCATTCATCATGTTGCGGCATCTGACGGATCTTCAGCTTCTTTTGGTATTGGCGGAGATGTGTGGCTTGTTTGCGGTGTGTGCCCTGCCGGCGGCACTTGAGGCGGAGCTTTCGCGTGCAATTGATTCGGGCGCGATTTCGACAACGTTCGGTTGGGTGCGCTGCCCGTCGGAGGACGGCACCGCCTCAAATTTATGGCGTCGAGACGCTTTGGTTTTGGGCGGAGACCTTGACCGTTTTTGTTCAGATGTTTGCGGGATGCGTTACGGCAATAGATTTATAGCGGTATCGCAACTCGTTCCATTGGGCGCCGCGTCGCCTTTTGAGGTCGAGGCGTATTTGCTACTTGCACTGCCGCGATCCCTGGGAGGCGAAGGTTTTTGCGGCATAGAGCTCAATGTTGAAGTGATGCTAAGCACAAGTGCTCGAGCGATTGTGGGAAAGTCCCGTGTATATATCGACCTACTTCTTTCTTCGCTGGACGGCAGGCGACAGGTGGCCATTGAATGTCAGGGAAAGGCCTCGCACGGACGCGCAGGGGATGGCTTGCGTGACGCTGACCGCATGACGGCCCTTCAGGCCATGGGCTACGATGTACTTCTCCTGACACACAGACAGATATCCGATGAGGGTAGATTCCACGCGATCGTTAAGGCCGTATGCAGGATGCTCGATGCTGAATATCGTGATAAAAGCTCAGATGAGCAAAGGGCTGAGACATTACTCCGGTCTGAACTATTCGTTGACTGGACAAAATTGGGAGTAATTGACGGAAAGATGCCCGTTAGACACAAAGCAGCTCGATCGTGGACGGCTGCGGTTCTAAGTGAGTAGGCTTTTGGCACTTTGGCGACCAGGCCGTTTTGAAACAAGTCATTTACCTGCGACTTTATAAAGCAATACGGATGGTCTGCTCGGCAAGTTCCAAAAAGTCTACTCACTTAGTTTTTGACGAGAGACCGATGCCGAAGATAGCTCTATTTCAGGGCGTTAACGAGTCCTCGAGACACAAAAAGGCCCGAACCAATACGGTCCGGGCCTCATCGAGCTAGAGGTTATGTCTCAAGCGGTTGGCTTAGCCAAAGTAGCGCTTCAGCAGGCCGGCGAAAGCCTTGCCGTGGCGGGCCTCGTCGCGAGCCATCTCGTGCACGGTGTCGTGGATGGCATCGAGACCAGCGGCCTTGGCGCGCTTGGCGAGATCGGTCTTGCCGGCGGTGGCGCCGTTTTCGGCCTCAACGCGCATCTCGAGGTTCTTCTTGGTGGAGTCGGTCACGACCTCGCCCAGGAGCTCGGCGAACTTGGCGGCGTGCTCGGCCTCCTCGTGGGCAGCCTTCTCCCAGTACAGGCCGATCTCGGGATAGCCCTCGCGATGAGCGACGCGAGCCATGGCCAGGTACATACCGACCTCAGAGCACTCGCCCTCAAAGTTGGCGCGCAGGTCAGCAACGATGTCCTCGGAGACGCCCTCCATCTTGGCGACGCCCACGACGTGCTCGGCAGCCCACTCGAGCTGACCCTCCTCCTGCTTCAGGAAGCGAGAGCCGGGAACGCCGCACTGGGGGCACTTGAAATCCTCGGGCAGCTGGTCGCCGTCGAACTCTTCCACATAACCGCAAACGGGGCAAACAAACTTCATAATTCGATCCTTTCGATCGATGGCGATGGCGCGCTCGTCCGGTCCCGTAAGGGCCCTCTCCGGACGTGCGTCTTGACGAGTTCTATTATCCATAAATGCGACCGAATGTGAAGCCTATTAGGAATGATTTTTAATAAAACAATTTTGGGCATGTGAAGATGTTGATTGATTAACGATTGCTAGACCTCGTGCGACCTCCGATGAGTACAATCGGTCGAGCAAATGTTGACCTATCAACAAATGAAGGAGTTTCCTTTATGCATCTAGCCCGTCGTGCCTGGTGTCGAACATATCAGACGGTTTTTCGCATTGCATTGCCAATCCTGCCCTATACCGAGCCGCGCATTTTAGAGCATGCCGAGGATGTGCCCGCGGTGCTTCAAAAGCGCTCGATCCAGAAGGTCCTTATCGTGACGGATCCCGGCATTGCCCGTCTGGGGCTCACGGCACCGCTCGAGTGCGCGCTCGCGTCCAAGGGAATTGGCGTTGCGGTCTATGCCGAAACACGTGCGAACCCCACGGTCTCAAACGTGGAGGAAGCGGCGTCCCTGTATCGCGCGAGCGCCTGCCAGGCCATTATTGGTTTTGGCGGCGGTTCGGCCATGGACTGCGCCAAGGGCGTGGGGGCACGCATCGCGCAGCCAAACAAGCCCATCAACAAGATGCGCGGCCTGTTGCGCATTCATCGTCGTCTGCCGCTGCTCATCGCCGTTCCCACCACGGCAGGCACGGGAAGCGAGGTCACGCTTGCGGCGGTAATTACCGATGACGAGACGCATTACAAGTACCCCATTAACGACTTTGTACTCATCCCACGTTTTGCGGTGCACGACCCCGAGTTTACGCGTGGGTTGCCGGCGTCCATTACGGGGCAGACGGGTATGGATGCCCTGACGCATGCTGTCGAGGCCTTTATCGGCCGTAGCACCACGTCCTACACGCGCAAGATGGCGCGTCAGGCGGTTCAGCTCATCCACGACAATTTGCTGGAGGCCTATGAGCATGGCGGTAACATGCGTGCGCGCCGCAATATGCTTTCGGCGGCGTATAAGGCGGGTGTTGCCTTTACGCGCTCCTATGTTGGATATGTGCATGCCATCGCGCACAGTCTGGGCGGCCGATACGGAATTCCACACGGTTTGGCCAACGCGATCATCCTGCCGCACATGCTTCGCGCTTATGGTGACGCTGCCGCTCCCAAGCTTGCCGATCTCGCCCGCATGGCCGGTATCGCGCCGGCTAACGCGCAGGACAGCCTGGCGGCCGAGGCCTTTATCGATTGGGTCGACCGCATGAACGAGACCCTGGGAATCCCCAGATATGTTTCAGGCATTCGCCGCTCCGACATTCCTGAGATGGCGACGCATGCCGATGCCGAGGCCAATCCCCTGTACCCCGTTCCGCTTTTAATGGACCGTTTGGAGCTCGAGCATATGTACGAGGTCGTTGCGGGTGGTATGTTTGAGGACGAGAACTAGGAGGGCTCATGAACACCGAGGAAATTGCGCGCATCGTCGGCGATCAGCGCGCCTACTTTAAGACGCACGCCACGTTTGATGTCGACGCTCGCCGTCGCGCGCTCGTGAGTTTGCGCAATGCAGTACGGGCGCACGAGGCCGATATCGCCCATGCGCTCAAGACCGATTTGGGCAAGTCGCACGACGAGGCCTATATGTGCGAGATCGGCACATCGCTTTCCGAGATTCGTCATCAGATTGCGCATGTGGCTCGATGGAGCCGCCCGCTCCTGCGCCCGTGTGACCTCGCCAACGCCGTAAGCGTGTGCAAGACGCAAGCCGTGCCCTACGGAGTCACGCTCATCATGGCTCCATGGAACTATCCGTTTTTGCTAACGCTCGAGCCGCTCGCTGGCGCCCTTGCCGCGGGCAATACCGTGGTCATCAAACCGAGCGCCTATGCTCCGGCATCGAGCGCGGTGCTCAAGCAAATCTGCGAAGAGGCATTTGATCCGCGCCTGGTGACGGTTGTCGAGGGCGGGCGCGCCGAGAACGAAGCGCTGCTCGATGAGTGCTGGGACAAGATCTTCTTTACCGGCAGCGTTCCGGTCGGCAAGCTCGTCATGGAGCGCGCAAGTAAAAACCTTACGCCCGTGACGCTTGAGCTGGGCGGAAAGAGCCCCTGCATCGTGGACGCGACGGCAAACTTGAAGGTCGCGGCACGGCGCATCGCCTTTGGTAAATGGCTCAACGTGGGGCAGACCTGCGTGGCGCCCGACTACCTGCTGGTCGATACGCGCGTACACGATGAGCTGTTGGGCCTCATCAGGGAGGAGACCCGTCGCATGTTTGGCGAGCATCCGCTCGACAACGAGGATTACGGTCATATCGTCAACGCCAAGCATTTTGCGCGCGTGCGCGGGCTGATCGACCCCGACAAGGTTGTGCTGGGAGGCACGGCGCGCGAGTCGTCGCTCAAGATTGAGCCGACGATCCTAGACGGCGTGGCGCCTGAGGACGCCGTGATGCAGGAAGAGATTTTCGGTCCCATCTTGCCGGTGCTGACGTTTGAGAGCCTGGATGAGGCCGAGGTGTTTATTGCAGATCGTCCGACGCCGCTGGCCCTGTATATCTTTAGCCAGGATCGCGCAGTTCAGGAGCGCTTTGTGCGCTACGTGCCCTTTGGCGGCGGCTGCGTTAACGACACGATCATGCACTTGGCTACGAGTCATATGGGCTTCGGCGGCATGGGTGCGAGCGGTATGGGCCAGTACCATGGCCGCGAGAGCTTCGATACGTTTAGCCACAAGAAGAGCATCGTGAACAAGGCAACGTGGCTGGACGTGCCGTTCCGCTACGCCCCTTATGAGAGCTGGAAGCACAAGTTCGTGCGCATATTCGTGCATTAGAAAATGGCAGGTAATACGAACAAATGTTCCTATTACCTGCCATTTACGTTAGACTACTGCTATGGGGTACGGATGGGCCAACTCCCTTTAGAAGGGAATTGGTATGAACGTAAGCGATGTTATTTCGTTACTGGCGTTGTTAATCGCGGCTATCGAACTCGGCCTGTTTATCGGCCGAACGAAATAGCCGCCCCCGCGTAAGCGAAGACGGCCACTTCTCACGATGTAAACGTGCACTGGAGTTGGCAAGACCCGCTGCAACGGGTGCCATCCGTGCCTCTATCTTATCTGCAAGCGCTCTGTCTCGCAAGCGTTGCGGCAAATGGGCGAAAGGTGCGAGCGGGTGAAATTTTGTCCGCACGGGCCCGTAAGCTTCTCAGTAAGGTTAAGTGCCGGTTTATCCGGTCGTTAGAGGAGTTGCCATGTACGAGCCTTCACGTGTTCTTTTGTCGTTTCATATTGCAGGATTTCAGTATGCCGATGGCGCCTTGGTCTTGGGCGATCTTAAAGCGGGCGATAAACTGACGCTGTGTGCCGAGCGCGATAACCCCCATGATCCCGAGGCGGTTGCGATCTACTACGGCAACACCAAGCTTGGGTATGTTCCGGGAAACGAGGTCGGCCCGCTGTCCTTGATGATGTATTACGGCCACGAGGACGTATTTGAGGCTCGCGTGCAACAGGTTGCTCCCGAGCGCAGCCCGTGGCATCAGGTGCGCGTTGGTCTCTATGTGGTGGATGCTCGCTAATCGGCAATGGAGGCGGTCATGTTTGATGACGATGACCTGTTCGATCTGACGGACGACCCGTTTGAGTGGGATATGCTGATCGACGATGATGAGCTGGAGCAGGACCGGAAGAAGCGGCAGGACAAGAACGCCCAGGGCGACGCTTCGAAAAAGCAAGACAAGCGCCGCCGCGGACTGTTCGGCGGGCTCTTTGGATAACCGCTGCATCGCTGCGTCTGTATACTTAGCACGAGTTGAACACGTTGCGAAATGAGGACAGAGACGATGATGTGGTTTACCGCCGACCTGCACCTGGGCGATACGAATATCTTGCACGATATGGATCGGCCGTTTGATTCGGTCGAGGAGATGAACCGCAAGGTCATCGATGCCGTCAATGAGTGCGTGGCGGCGGACGACCGTCTCTATATCTTGGGAGACTTTACCTATCGTTTGCCCCTGGCGGAGGCGATGCGCCTGCGCGAGCGTATCGAATGTCAGAACGTGACGCTCATCCGTGGTAACCATGACGGCGACTGGGAAGATCCCGACGTACCGCAGATTTGGGAAGACGTGCGCGATTACCTGGAGATTGCTCCCGGCTATGCCAAGGGCCATCGCCTGGTGTTGAGCCATTACCCCATGCTCAGCTGGAATGGCAAGGCGCGCGGCGCCATCATGCTGCACGGGCACATCCACAGCAGGGGAGACCGTACCAATGCACGCAACCGCGATCGCGAGCGCCCTATCTTTCGCTACGATGTCGGTCTCGATGCCAACGAGTACAAGCCCGTAAGCCGTGACCAGATTCTTAGCTTCTTTGGGTTATAGGGCGCCAGAGCCACCACAAAGGGGGCAGGCACCTTTGTGGTGGTTCTGGCGTCGTCGCCGGCATTATGGCGGAGTCTTTTTTGTCCGTGCGGCGCGGTAGAGTGTAGGCGGTTGAAATTTGCGTCCATCGAGGAGCTGCCATGAACGAGATCAAGTGCCCGCATTGCGGCGAAGTTTTTAAGGTCGATGCGTCCGGTTATGCGGATATCGTCAAGCAGGTGCGCGACGCCGAGTTCTCGCGCGACCTGGACGAGCGCGTGAAGGCTGTTCAGCGCGAGGGCGAGCAGGCGCTGGAGCTTGAGCGCTCGCGCTCGACGGCTGCCTTGCAAAAGGCAGAGTCTCAGCGCGACGCTCAGCTTGTCGAGCAGAAGAACGCTGCAGCCCAGCAGCTGGCGCAAGAACTCGCCAAGCGCGACGCTGAGCTTGCCGAGCTGCGCGCCAAGCTCGAAGGCGCTGCCGCAGAGCGCGAGAGTGCAAGTCAGCGCGCGGCGGTTGAGGCCCGTTCCGATGCTCAAAAGGAGAATGCCGAGCTTCAGCGCGAGATCGACAATTTACGTGCGCAGTTGGAGCGCAAAGATGATGAAGCTAGGCTTGTCGAGGCGGCGGCACGCAATGCTGTTCAAAACGACCTGTCCGCGCGTGATGCCCAGATTGCCGAGCTGCAAGCCAGGCTCGCCGCGGCGGACAAGGCCCAGGAGATGGCGCTTGCTGCTGCTGCGGCCGAGTCGCAGCGTGAGCTCGAGGCCGCTCGCAGCGAGGCCGAACGTACGCTTGCTGACTATCGCGCGAAGGTTCAGGAGAAGTTTTCCGTCGCAAAGGCTCAGTCCGAGCAGGAGGCCGAGGGTCTGCGTGCTCAGCTGCGCGAACAGGAACTGACGGCCAAGATGAACCTATCGGCGGCGGTCGCCGCGGCGGAGCGTGAGCGTGACGAGGCCCGCGCCAAGCTCACGAGTGAGCTGGCGGTGCGCGATTCACGCGAGGAGCAGGCCAAGGCGGCACACGAGCTCGAACTTGCGCAGACCAAGCGCGCGAACGAGGAGCTGATTCGCTACAAGGATGAAGAGATTGAGCGCCTTAAGGACATGAAGGTCCGCCTGTCCACCAAGATGGTGGGCGAGTCGCTCGAGCAGCACTGCGAGACCGAGTTTAACCGCCTGCGCATGACGGCGTTTCCCAACGCGTATTTCGAGAAGGATAACGATGCATCCGAGGGTACCAAGGGCGACTTTATCTTCCGCGAGTGTGACGAGAGCGGCAACGAGATCATTTCGATCATGTTCGAGATGAAAAACGAGAACGACGAGACCGCGACCAAACACAAGAACGAGGATTTCTTTAAGAAACTCGATCACGATCGCCGCCAGAAAGGCTGCGAGTATGCGGTGCTCTGCACCCTGCTGGAGCCCGAGAGTGACCTCTATAACGCGGGTATCGTCGACGTGAGTTACCGCTATGAGAAGATGTACGTGATCCGCCCGCAGTTCTTCATCCCCATGATTACGCTCCTTCGCAACGCCGCTATGGGTTCGCTTCGCTATAAGCAGGAACTGGCGGAGTACAAACAGCAGAATATCGATGTCACGAACTTCGAAGCCAAGATGGAGAAGTTCAAGGATGGCTTCTCGCGCAACTACAACCTGGCGAGCAAGCAATTCGAGTCGGCAATCAAGGAGATCGATGCCGCCATTAAGCAGCTCGAGAAGACCAAGGACGACTTGCGCCGCAGCACCGAGAACCTACGCTTGGCCCACAACAAGGCCGATGAGCTTACCATTCGCAAGCTCACATGGGGCAACAAGACCATGAAGGCAGCGTTTGACGAGGCGCGCGAGGCTGCGCCAGAGACAAACGAGGAGCCAGCCGAGGCGGATTCGTATGAGGTCGAGGATGCCGAGTAAGGCATAGCGGATAGTGAAAAAGCGGGGCTGCTGGCGATGTTGCCAACAGCCCCGCTTCGTTTCGTCCCAATATGCTTGGCTAATCCTCGAGCAAATCCTCGATAAAACCGACGCGGTAGTTCTTGAAGATGACCTCGCCACCGTCTTGCGTGGCGTCCAGATCGACATCGCCCATGATGCCAAAGTCGTGGTCGCCGTCCTCGTCGGCAAAAATCTGGTGCACGTGCCACACGTGGAGCGCCTTCTCGTCGGACTCGTCGATCGAGAACATAGCAGAGGAGCGCGCGTCGCCGTCGGTGAGAATCTCCTCGTGCTGCTCGTGGTAAGCGTCGAGTGCTTTTTGCCAGCGGATCTCGCTCATGCCCCAGTCGTCGTCGAGTTCGCCCAGGTCGCGCACATGCTCGCGGGCGGCAAGAGTCACGCGGCGGAAGAGCGCGTTGCGCACCAACAGCGTGCAGCCGCGACGGTCCGCCACGACCTCGTCGATGCCCTGCGGCGGCGCGGCGTCGAGGGCTGCCGGGTTGCCGGCGTTCTCCCACTCGTCCACCAGGCTCGAGTCGACCGAGCGCACCACAAAGCCCAGCCACGAGATAATGTCGCGCAGGCGCTCGTCGCGCTTCTCGATGGGTACGGTGCGGTCGAGCGAACGGTAAGCCTCTGCCAGGTAGCGCAGCAAAATGCCCTCGGAGCGGGCGATGCCGAGCTTTTGAATGTAGCCCTTAAAATCGCTCGCGCTTTCCAGCATATCGCGCAGGACGCTCTTGGGAGAGAGCTGGTAGTCGTTTGCCCAGGGTACTTCCTGGCAGTACTTGTCAAAAGCGGCGTCGAGCAAATCCTCGAGCGGCTTTTCGTACGTGACGTCTTGAATGCGCTCCAGACGCTCCTCATACTCGATGCCGTCGGCCTTCATCTCGGCCATAGCTCGATCGCGTGCGGCACGCTCCTGCGCACGCAGCACTTGCTTGGGATCTTCGAGCGTCGCCTCGACCATTGAGATTAAATCCATGGTATAGGTCTCGCTCTCGGGATCGAGCAGCTCCAACGCGGCGAGCAAGAACGGCGAGAGCGGCTGATCGAGCGCAAAGTCCTCGGGCAGGTCGACCGTCAGCGCGTAGTCGATGTCCGGCGCGGCGTCAGCCGGAGCGTCGGGTGCGGGCGGCACCTCGGTGCGAACGACGACACCGGAATCGATGAGCGTGGCGAAGATTTCGTCGGCGCGAACCTCGAGCTTTGCCTTTTCCTCGGGCGTTTGCAGGCTCGTCTCGATGAGGTCGTGCACGCGGGCACGGGCGTCGCCGCCCTGTTCGACCACGCTAATCACCATGGAGTGTGTGATGCGAAGGCGCGGCTTGAGCGTTTCGGGCTGCGTCTCGATCAGGCGCTCAAAGGTCTGCTTGTTCCAGGTGACAAAGCCCTCGGGGGCCTTCTTCTTTTTAATCTTGCGGAGCTTCTTGGGGTCGTCGCCCGCCTTGGCCATGAGCTTGGCATTCTCGATCTCGTGCTCGGGTGCCTCGGCAATCACCATGCCCTCGGTATCGAAGCCCGAGCGGCCGGCGCGACCGGCAATCTGATGAAACTCGCGGGCGCGCAGACGACGCATCTTGTAGCCGTCGAACTTGGTGAGCGCGGTGAGCACCACGGTATGGATGGGCACGTTGATGCCGACGCCGAGCGTATCGGTGCCGCAGATGACGGGCAACAGGCCCTGTTGTGCCAAGCGCTCGACCAGCAGACGATAGCGCGGCAACATGCCAGCATGGTGCACGCCGACGCCGCATCCGAGCAAGCGCTTAAGAATCTTGCCAAAGGCCGTCGAGAAGCTCGTGCCCTTGGCCGCCTCCTTGATGGCCTCGCGCTGCTCCTTGCTGGCAATACCAAAGTTGGCGAGGGATTGCGCCGTCGCAAGTGCGGCGTCCTGGCTAAAGTGCACGATGTAGAGCGGGGCCTCGCCGCGGCGCATTGCGAGCTCGACGGTGCCCTCGAGCGAGGTCGTCACGTAGTCGTAGCTCAGCGGCACGGGGCGTGGGGCATCGACGACCAGATCGCACGCGGCGCCGGTGTGCTCCTCGAGTGAGGCGGCGATCGCGGTGACATCGCCGAGCGTGGCGCTCATGAGCATGAATTGTGTGTGAGGCAGGGTGAGCAGCGGTACCTGCCAGGCCCAACCGCGATCGGGGTCGGCAAAGTAGTGGAACTCGTCCATGGCGACGCAGCCCACATCGGCATCTTCGCCCTCGCGCAGTGCGTCGTTAGCAAGGATCTCTGCCGTGCAGCAGATGACGGGCGCTTTGGTATTGATATGCGTGTCGCCGGTGATCATACCGACGTTATCGCGGCCGAGCACCTGTACCAGGTCGAAGAACTTTTCGCTGACCAAGGCCTTGATGGGGGCCGTGTAATAGCAGCGCTTGCCCTGCGCCATGCCCATAAAGAGCATGCCCAGCGCGACAAGCGACTTGCCCGATCCGGTCGGTGTGCCCAAAATGACGTGATCGCCGGCAGCCAGGTCCATGAGGGCCTCTTCTTGGTGATCCCACAGCTCGATGCCGCGGTCGCTCGTCCATTCAAAGAAGCGCTCGAAGGCCTGATCGGGCGTGAGCCACGGTTCGGGCTCGCTGCCATCCTCGGGCTCCCACCAAGCGGGGGAGAGCGCGCCGAGCGAGCCGAACTCGGCCTCGGTTCCCGTGCCGCCCGAGAATGAGCTGGCGGCGCCGGCGCCCGAGACGGTGCTGGCGGCGGTATCTGTCGTGGTCTGTGCCATGTGTGGTTGCTTTCTCTCGCGATTGTTCGCCAACTATTATGGCGTAGCGTCGCATCGATGCGTTCGCAGGCAAGAAAATGCAGGAAATGGGCGTTCTGCCCAGCCGTTTAGTGTAGTCGCTAGCCAAGTGAGTAGACTTTTTGCGATATTGCGAGCACATGACTTTTGCGTAAGGGTTCTACCTGCGGTTTTATGTTTCGCTATGCGGGCTGTGCCTGGCTATTGCAAAAAAGTCTACTCACTTAGGTTTGAGGGCCGTTCGCTGGCGCCAATTTGCGCTTGTTTGCCGACGCCGCGACCATCAGAAGCCCCTAGGACTCTTGCGGCAGGCGCTTCTTGCCTTTACGGGCGCGGTTTCTAAAGTTCTCGACGGCCTCTTCCATACCCAGAGGTACATAGGTGAGCTCATCGAGGTTTTCGGGCAGGTAGCAGGCAAGGCTTTGCTCCTGCGCGCGGCCCGCCGCGAGCTGTTCATCGCTGGGCTGCGCGCCGGGTGTGGCGCAAATGCCATAGACGACGGCACCCATCTCGCGCGTGCGGCATTCGTATTCGGTCTCGGGATGTTCGGGATGGTCGCGGCGGACGTCGTCACTTACCCAAAGTGTGTCGTAGCCGGCCGCGGCAAACTGCCCCAGGGCGTAGTCGCGCAATGGCTTACTGTCGGTGCGCAGCGTGACGGTAGCACCGGCTGCAAAGAGCGGGCGGTAGAGCATCAGATGGTCGACATGGACGAGTCTTTTTTTGGCGTACTTGGCCTTGGGCTGCGGCGTGGGAAAGTTGATGGTGATGGCGTCGAGCTCGCCTGCGGCAAATAGCTGCGGCAGCGATGCGGCACCTCGGGGCAGGACGAGTGCGTTGGACAGCCCCTGCTCGCAGATTTTCTGTGCGGCATAGGCGATGCAGATGGGCTCCTGGTCCATACCGATAAAGAGCGTGTCGGGCTCACGGCGAGCTTGCTCAACCAGATAGGTGCCTTTGCCGCAGCCCAGATCCAGATGAAGGCGGGTGAAGGGTGCGCCGCCGGCTGGCGCGCAGGCTTCGCGCCAATTCCCGGCATAGGCCTCGGGGTTCGTCTCAATCGCATTGGCGTAGCGCTCCAGGCGCTCCTCGAGCACAAAGTTCTTAGGGGTGCGAACGTGAACGGCTCCCATGAGGCTCCTTGGTCATACGTATGGAACACATTGCAGGCGCGTTCCGTCAATGGGTTGGAAAAAGATGGGCATAGTTTGCCCGAACGTTGCGGCGCGGCCCGGCGGCGAGTCGTCGATGCCTACAGGCGCTTGAGGATTACATAGCGGTTGAGCTCGCCGCTACGGCCGTCGGCGTGGAAACGCTCGAGCTCGCGCACGGGGACCTCGCCGCTTTTGTAGAACGTACGGACGCCGCGCACCAGGTCGGTGATCTGCTGATCGTCAAAGTGATGGCAATAGCGGTAGGCGTGGCGGTCGTTTTGCCAGCCGATGAGGTGATCGCCGGCCTCGAACTGTGCGGAATCGTATCCCTCAAACGGTGGTGCGAGCTCGGCGCGGGCCTCGGCGCGAACGGCCTTGCGCGCCATGCGCTCGTCGTTCATAAACTCCCAAAAGCTGATAGCGATGATGCCGCCCGGGCGCGTCTGGCGCACCAGGGCGTCGAGCACGCGCACGCGGTACTCGCATGACGGCACGTGGTGCATAAAGCCAAAGCAGACCGAGATATCGGCGAGCGGGGCATCGAAAAGCACATCGGGCGTCTCGGCGGGGTTGAGCTTCATGAGGGCGTCGAGCGCATCGAGTTCCTGGAAGTGCAGGTTGGGAATGCGCAGGGCGTGGCCGTGGGCGTCTATTGCCAGATCTTGGCACGAGTCGACACCATAGAACTCAAACGGGCAGCTGGCATCTGCCGAGGGGTTTGCGCCGTCGACGCCCTTGGCGGCAAGTGCCCCGCCGGCGGCAAAGTTCTCGAATCGCATATTGCCGCAGGCGAGATCGAACACGCGGACGGGGTGCTCGATCGTGGCGACGTCGAGCTGTTCGAGCGCGATGTCCATGGTGCGCACCCAGCCGGGCCACGGGGCCTGGCGCGTATCGGAAAAGGAGGCGGAGTGCTCGCGATAGAACGTATTGTTGAGCTGGATGAGCGATGAGGCGAAATCGCGGTTCACGGCGCGGAACTCCCTCCATTGGCGGTGTGGAATAAACAGTACGACCATACTACCGTTAACGCCGCAACGGGGACAACCAAGCTACGGGTCATTGCTTTGTTTGGACACATTTCCGCAGCTCATATGCACCCGCAACCGCCGGTTGTCAAAAATCTCACTAGAATAGGTGGCATGCTTTTGGCGGTGGCGGATAGATTTTTAACTGTGCAAGGCGCCTTAAGAACAAAAACGGTCCGGCGGCACGGCTGGCATCACATAGGAGGAACCATGAATGTAGAAACTGCGCAGCGGCTCGCCGACCTTCGCCGCAGCAAGGGCTTTAGCCAAGAAGGGTTGGCGCGAAAGCTGGGGCTGTCGCGCCAAGCGGTCAGTAAATGGGAGCGCGCGGAGAGCTCGCCCGATACCGAGAACCTGATCTCGCTTGCCAAGCTCTATGGCGTGAGTCTGGACGAGCTACTCAATCCGAGCGACGAGATCGAGGACGATATCGAATTTGAGAACGAGGACCGCGCCCGCCAGCGCGAGGCCGAGGCGGCGGAACGCGCCCGTACCCACGAGGCGGCGGCACGCGCAACCGAGGCGGCAACGCAGGCAAGTGATGCGGCTGCCAAGGCGGCGCAAGCTGCAAGCTGGAGCGCGCAGGCGGCTAACGCCGCGACGGCGCAGGTGACGGGCACCGGTGCGGTCAATCCGACTCCGGTGAAAGGTCCGTTCCAGTCGTTTCCGTATTGGGCCGTGTGCTGGCTGTTGTTCTTTTTGCTGATGTTCCTGTTTGGTGGCGGCCCCTTTGCTGCACTGATTTTCTTTACGATCCCCATCTATCACTGGGTGGCGCGTGCGCTCGATGGCGACTGGGCACGCGGGGATATTCAGGTTGGTCCGGCGCCGGTGGCAGTTAGGGCTCAGGATGTTTCCGTTGCGGTTGATACTGACGTGGCTACCGCGACCAGCGCTGAGCCGAGTGTCAAAGAGGGTGATGAATGATGAAGCTCTCGCGTGAGTCTAAGGTGCGCCTGGGCGTTGGCATCGGGGCGTTTGTGCTCATTATCGGGCTTGTCTTTGGCACTTCGCGGCTATTGGCTCATTCCGATATTGTGCGTACGACCGGTATTCTATCTGGCCATTTGTCTGATTTTGACGATATGTTTGACGAGGACGATTCCTTGAATAGCGGTAACTATTCCGCTCGGCCTCAGCAGCTTTCGAGCACGACTTTTGATGCCGATGAGTTCCGCTACCTCGATTTCGATATCAATGCGGCTTCGGTGGACGTCAAGGTTGTTGATGGCAACAAGGCTCGCGTTATCGAGCGGGGACGCGTTGCCAAGGGTATGGATGCCTCCAAGGCCGCGACGCAAAACATCGCATCCGTCGAGGACTCGACGCTCAAGGTTTCCCAGTTTGGAAGTGATGACGGTAAGGCAATCGATCGCTCAGTTACGGTCGAGCTGCCGCGCCGTGTTGCCGAACATCTGAAGGGGATCAACGCGCACGTGGGCTCGGGTGATCTGCAGATTGCCGGTGTCATCTGTGATGGTTTTGACCTTTTCCTGGGTGCGGGAGATGTAGAGTTTACGGGCAGCGTGACTGATGCGCTCAGTGCTGAGGTCGGTTCGGGCGATGTGACGTTCGAGCTCTACCAGGCCCCCGCGAAGTCGATGGACGTAAGCGTGGACTCGGGCGATGTGGAGATATCGGTTCCGAACTCTACGGGCTTTAAGGCGAGCCTCACCGTGGGCAGCGGTGACTTCGAGAGTGATTTCCTTCCGCTTGGCTACGACGGCGAGACCATTTTGAATCTTGAATTCGACAACGGTGATAAATCTGCCACGTATCGTTTTAAGGTCGGTTCGGGCGACATGTCGTTTGATTCGGAGTGATGGGCGGTTTTCGGAGATCGGTGCATATAGGCATTCTCTTTGATGGAGGCGCCGGGGCCGTGGTCGGCTTCGGCGCCTTTGCCTTTACAATGGGGACATGGAACAGATTATCTTGAACATACTCGAGGCTCTGCGTCGCGGTGAGACCGTGGACGACAAGGCGCTCGTCAAACTGATACATGCCGAGGCACGCCGCGAGGGCGCCGACAAACGCGACCTGGCCAAGCGCCGACTGCTGCCGTTTTACCAGCGGGTTAAACGTGAGGAACCGGCTCGTTGGGCTGGGTGGAATGTCGACGCCGAACTGGAGCGTCAGTTGCTGCAGATCCTGCGCATGAAGCCGCGCCGAACGGCTTCGGGCGTGGCGACCATTACTGTCATCACCAAGCCCTGGCCATGCTCGGGCGATTGCCTATTTTGTCCCAATGATCTGCGCATGCCCAAGAGCTATCTGCACGCTGAGCCGGCGTGTGCCCGTGCGGAGCAAAACTGCTTTGATCCGTATCTGCAGGTGAGCGCTCGTCTGACGGCGCTTTCGCAGATGGGTCATGCGACCGACAAGATTGAGCTCATCGTCCTTGGCGGTACCTGGAGCGACTATCCGCAAGGGTATCAAACGTGGTTTATGTCGGAGCTTTTCCGCGCGTTGAACGATGACGCCGTTGCTGGCGTGGCAGCTAACCCCATGCTGGCGCGTCCGGGCATCAGCCGCGCCGAGGCGGGGCGCCTGCTCGATGACGCGCCTGCCGACGCCCTGCCGCCGGTGGTGGCGGAGCGTCGCGAGCGCTATAGGGCCGCTGGTGTTGCGACCGATGAGGCTGAGCTTGCTGCCGGCGTTGTCGGCGAGCAAGGGCGTGTGGACGCCGCCGTGGGTGGCTATAACCGCGCGGTGCGTCGCCTATATGGCCCCGGTACGCCTTGGGGCGAGGTCGCCGAGTGGCAGACGGCGACGATGGAGGAGCTTGAGCGGCAGCAACGCATCAACGAGACGGCGAAGCATCGTGTGGTGGGGCTCGTTATCGAGACGCGCCCCGATGCCGTAACGCCGCAGGCGCTCACACTCATCCGCCGTCTGGGCTGCACCAAGATCCAGATCGGCATCCAGAGCCTCGACCAGCACCTGCTCGATATCAACGAGCGTCGCATTTCGGTGGCGCAGATCGAGCGGGCGTTTTCGCTTGCACGCCTGTTTGGCTTTAAGATCCATGCGCATTTTATGCTCAACTTGCTGGGCGCCACGCCCGAGGGGGACAAACGCGACTACGAGCGCTTTATGACCGAGGGTGCCTTTATGCCCGACGAGGTCAAAGTCTACCCGTGTGCGCTCATCGAGGGCTCGCGCCTGGTGGGCTGCTACGAGCGCGGCGAGTGGCGCCCCTATACCGAGGAAGAACTGCTCGATGTGTTGGCCGATGACATCGTGGTGACGCCGGCATTCTGCCGCATCAGCCGCATGATTCGCGACTTTAGTTCCGATGACATCATGGTGGGCAACAAGAAGCCCAACCTGCGTCAGCTCGTCGAGAACCGCCTGGCTGCTCGGGGTGACGGTGCGACGGTGCGTGAGATTCGCTATCGCGAGATCAGCACGGCGGGTGCCGACTTGGATGAGCTATCTCTTGATGAGGAAGTAGCGTACGAGACGCCGGTGACTTACGAGCGCTTTTTGCAGTGGGTGACGCCGCGGGGCAAGATCGCGGGCTTTTTGCGGTTGTCGCTGCCCGATCGCGCTTTTGTTGCCGCACATGCGGACGAGCTGCCGACGATGCCGGACGAGGCGATGATTCGTGAGGTGCACGTGTATGGCATGGCGGCGCGCGTGGGCGATCAGGGCCAGGCAGCGCAGCACCATGGATTGGGACGTTTGCTCGTGGAGCGTGCGTGCCAGATAGCTCGGGACGCTGGCTATACGTACATCAACGTGATCAGCGCGATCGGTACGCGCGAGTACTATCGCCATCTTGGATTTTATGACCATGGCCTTTATCTGCAAAAGGAGCTCTAGATGAACAAGCCGAGTGTTTCTGCCGGCGTCGTTGCCGGCGTTGCTCTGGGAGCCGCGGCGCTTGGTGCGGCCGCTGTCGCTGTTCGTGCTGTCTGTCTGCAGGTTGCGCGAACCCGCAATGGGTTGGCGCGTGTGAAACGCGTGCACGATGAGGGCGGCGATGAGATTCGCGTGTTGGTGCAAGGCGGAGTCTACCAAAGCGCAAGCTACGTTGGCGAGCGTTGGGCGGAGCCCGTCTTTGCGTACTATCGTGCGTTTGACGACGTGTTTGAGGCTGAGCGCGCAATGCATGACGCCTATGGTCACGGTATCGACCGCATGCTCATGTTGGGCGGCGGCGGGTTTGCCTATCCCAAGTTTGCGCTGATGTCGCACGAGAGCTTGCGCATGGACGTCATTGAGTACGATGCCGAGATTACGCGCCTGGCACGTCGTTGGTTTTACCTGGACGAGCTGGAGCGCATGGTGGGCGACCGCCTGCGGGTGATTACCGCTGAGGCTCGCTCGTATCTGGGCGTGACGAGCGTGGGTCATCGTCGCTACGATGTGGTCGTGAGCGATTGCTTTGGCGGTGCCGAGCCCGTACGCGAGCTGGTGACGGTTGAGGCGTTGCGTTTGGTGCGAGGCAGCCTGAACCCCGGGGGTATCTACGTTGCCAATATCGTGAGCGCAAACGAGGGGAGCGACGTGACGTTCCTGCGCGACTGCGCTGCCACGGCACTCGAGGTATTCGCCCACGCCTGGGTGGTCCCATGTGGCGATGCGGAGTTTGGCGGCGAGGAAAACTACCTGCTCATCGCCAGTGACGGCGACTATGCCTTTGCCGAAGCCGTGCCCTTCGACGCCGACTTCCTTGGCACCGCTCTCCACGACTAGCCTATTGGGAGTAGTCAGTCCCGTCTTAGGTGTGGTCGCGCCAGCTGCGGACACGTTGCTTCATACCCTCGATGTCGAGCACGCCTTCGGCGAAGCCTTTGCGCACAAGCTCCTCGGGAACGTACTCGTCGTAGCGATCAAAATAAGGCACCTCGCCGGGATAGACGAGCTCGATGGGATCGAAGTCCTTTTCGGCCTCGGCGGCGAGTACCTCAAAGAACGTCTCCTCGTCGGCCTTCATCTTAAACTGCATAAAGTACGGGCGTGAAGGGTCGAGTCCGCGAAGGCCCAGTTCCGCGGCACACTTGATCTTGAGCATGCGCTCGAGTGCCAAAAAGGCGTAGCTACCCAGCCAGGGGAAGAGCACCCAGGTGTCGCCGCCCAGGTTAATGAGCGGCTTGGTTCCCGCGCCCGAAATCTCGGCCGTATGGCGAGCCTGCGCCAAGCGGGCCCGCGCGTTGCCCATGAGATACGGATATGCCGCGTGCTCGTTGAGCGCCTCGCGCATGCGTTCGAGCACATGTGTATTGATGTCGCCGGGGCAGTCGCCAAAGTAGGCCGGCACACGGCCCTTGACCTGCGTGGCAAAGACGGTGTGACGCTTCCAGTCCACTTCCTCGACAATCCAGCAATGTCCGGCGATGGCGATGCGCTCGCCGGGCGGTGGGGGATTGACGATCGTGCCCAGCTCGGCCGATTCGCTGCGAACGGTAAACTCCTCGTTTTCCTGGAACACAGCGTAGAACTTAAAATTGTTGATGATGCGCTCGCCCGCGAGACCCACGATGAGCCCACCGCCCCCGGTGGCCTGGATGTGGTCGATCTTGATGAGGTGGCGCAGCAGAATGCGATAGTCATCGGCTGAGACGCGGTGGAAATAGCTGAGCGTGAGCACACGCTGAGCAAGCTCGGCCGGTGTGAGCTCGCCGGTGCTGGCGAGCGTCGACATGGTCTGGTGATAGAGCAAACTGTAGGGGAGTCGATCGAGCTCGGGCGGCTCGACCCACTTTTCCTCGCGATAGAGTTGTACGAGCGCGATGCCCTGGAGGAGCTTCCACGGAATGGTCTCGGGCATCATCGTGCGCGGCTCGGGTTCCTCCTCGCGCATGACAAACCACATCTCGGGCGGAAGATCGCGGCGTCCCGTGCGTCCCATGCGCTGCAAAAAGGAGCTGACGGTAAACGGTGCATCGATCTGAAACGCGCGCTCCAGGCGACCGATATCAATGCCGAGCTCCAGCGTGGAGGTGGTGACGGTTGTCTGCGCCTGTTCCTCGTCGCGCATGAGCTCTTCTGCCGTCTCGCGTAGCGACGCCGAAAGATTGCCGTGGTGGATGAGAAAGCGGTCGGGCTCGTGTCGGCTCTCGCAGTAGCTGCGCAGCATGGAGCATACGGCCTCTGCCTCCTCGCGCGAGTTGGCAAAGACCAGGCACTTGCGGCCGCGCGTGTGTTCAAAGATGTAGCCCATGCCGGGGTCGGCGTTTTCGGGCGCGGTGTCGGTGGGGTTGAGCAGTGCCTGTTCGGTTGCCCGTGGGATGTCGACTTCGCCCTCGGGGGCCGAGGAAGCGCGGCGATCCCTGGAAGTAGCCTTGTCCTGTGCCTGTTCGCGACGCTGGCGGCGCTCCTCCTGCGTGAGTTGTCCGCTGTGACGTCTGTCCTGGGTGCCGGTGGGTAGTGCCGTGGGCGTCGCCGCCTCGATGCGCTCGCACGCAAGCACCTCGGCCTCTTGGGGACCTGCGCTCTCGAATCCTCGCTGCTGCGCCTGGGGACCCGAGTTATAGAAGTGCTCCATGGAGATGCGCCACACGCGGCGCGGTTCCTCAAAACGGGGGATAACGCAGTCGCGGCCCGTTCCCTGTGAGAGAAAGGCACCCGTGCGCTCGGGGTCGCCGATGGTGGCCGAAAGGCCAATACGGCGGGGCTGTACGCCCGCCATGCACGAAAGGCGCTCAATAAGGCAGAGCGTTTGCCCGCCACGGTCGCCGCGCATGAGCGAATGGACCTCGTCGATGACCACATAGCGCAGGTCGCAAAACATGCGCGGGATCGCCATGTGCTTATGGATCAGGAGCGCCTCGAGCGACTCGGGCGTAATCTGTAGGATGCCGCTCGGTTTTTTGATGAGTTTGGCCTTGTGTGATTGCGAGACATCGCCATGCCAGTGCCAGACGGGGATATCGGCTTCTTCGCACAGGTCGTTGAGGCGGACGAATTGGTCGTTGATGAGCGCCTTGAGGGGGCCAATGTAGAGGGCGCCCACGCTTGCGGGCGGGTTCTCCCAAAACTCGGTCAGGATGGGAAAGAAGGCTGCCTCGGTTTTGCCGGAAGCCGTGGATGCCGTCAGGAGCACATTATCTTGCGTGTTAAAGATGGCATCAGCTGCCGCAACCTGGATAGAGCGCAAGCTCTCCCAATCGTGGGAGTAGATGAAGTCTTGGATAAACGGGGCGTAGCGGTCAAAGGCGTTCACGAGGCCTCCTTTCAAAAGCGAATCTCTCAACGCGGCGGGCAGTGGCTTGCTGCATTACTGCTTCAACGTTTGCCCAGATAGAGCCTGCCAAAATAAACCTGTCCCTTTTTGGCAGGTTAGATGGTGAATTCGGCGAAGTTACGGTCGCCGCCTGCGGTATCGGTGTCGCCTGTTGCGGCTGCCGGCGCCAGCGCGTCGCCGCCGACGCTTTGCAGCAGCTCGGCCACGTTGGCGTCGGGGTTTTGGCATAGGATGTCGAGCAACTCGATAAAGTCACGAATGACTTCACGCGGCGTCAAGTGCGTATCGGCTCCCACGCGGCCAAACTCAATCTTGAGGAAGTCCACCAAGTCGTTCTCGGTAAGCGTGGGCGTCCAGCCAAAGTAACCGGCATGGATTTGCATGAGTTTTTCGATGAGCACCAGCAACTCCTCATAGGTGAGTGGCTGCAGGCGGATGATGGGCGCGAGCATGTCCTTAAGGTCTTCGCGCGCAAAGCGGCCCTGAGCGAGTCGGCTGCGCAGGGCCTCGTAGGAGAACACGCCGCGGCGGCGGTCTTCGATGGAGGTTGGCGTGCCACCCATGATCATGCCCAGGTACTGCGCCTTGCCCTGGAGCGTGTCGTTGTACATGGTCAGGATCTTCTCGTAGTTGTATTGGCGCGTGATGGCGTTGGGAATCTTATACAGATTCACGAGCTCGTCGATGAGCACCAGCATGCCCTTGTAGCCGCTGCAGACCAAAAATCGCGCAATGAGCTTAACGTAGTCGTACCAGTCGTCATCGCTGATGATGGTTGAGGAACCCAGCTCGGCGCGAGCCTCGCTCTTGGTACGGTATTCGCCGCGGATCCATTTGGTCACGCGGCTCATGGCTTCTTCGTCGCCCTCGGATACGGCCGTGCGATAGCGGCGGAGCATGCGGGTGAAGTCGAAGCCGTGGACCATTTCCTCGAGCGGGGCCAGTTGGGCATTGACGACCGACTCGTCGACGTCGGCGCACGAGGCGACCCAGCGATCAAGAATAAGGTTGAGCGCACCGCCCTCGGGGCGCGTCTTGGTCGATATATTGCGTATGAGCTCGCGGTAGGTGGCAAGGCCCTGCCCCTGCCCGCCCTGCAGACGGCGCTCGGGGGATAAGTCTGCATCGGCGACGACGAATCCCTCGCCCATGGCATGCGTTCGGATGGTTTGGAGCAAAAAGCTCTTGCCGGCGCCGTAGCGACCGACCAGGAAGCGGAAGCTCGCCCCACCGTCGGCGATGAGGCTCAGATCGGTGAGCAGGGCGCGGATCTCGACCTCGCGGCCTACGGTGATGTAAGGAAGGCCGATGCGCGGGACCACGCCGCCCTTGAGCGAGTTGAGAATGACGGCAGCGACGCGCTTGGGCACGCGAGGTGCTGCGGATGCGGTATCACTCATGGTCTAGGTATCCTCTCACGTCTGCTTCGTAGTCCTCGATAATCTGCGGCCCTGCCGCGCTAAATTCAATTACGGTGTCGCCCACCAGGTCAAAGAGCGCCTCGTTGATGGTATCGACGAGCATGTCCTCGCTCTGCTCCGATTGCACTACCGCCGATTCCGCCTGTACTGCGTTGTGCTCGAGCAGCGCGCGGAGATAGGCGTCTGCGGCGAGCGCGAGTTCGTTCGTGGCGTCAGCGGGCGCAGCAGCTGCGAACGCGGGCGTCGGCGCGAGAAGCGGTGCCACGACACCAAACTGTTCGGTGGATATGGTCGGCTCGTCTGACTCGTCCTGCCCTGCGGCCGCCGCGACCGCCTCGACCGTCGCGTCGGCTACGGGCTCGGCTTCCGGTTGCCCTGAGTCCGCTGCCTCGGCTTCTGCGGACGCGCCGTCCTCGCGTTCCTCGTCGATCAAAAGCGCTTCGCGCGTTTGTGCGGCAGCGCTCCGAATGTGCCCCAGCTGGCTCAGATCGATATCGATCTTGACGGGCTGGCGTGCGGCGTCCCACGAAAGCCATGCTACAATCTCGTCATCGATAATCTTGGCCAGATATTTGGGGACCTTTTCTTCCTTAAGGGGATGGGCAGGGTCCAGGGCCAGGCGCAGGCGTTGGTCGCAGGCGCGCATCATCTCGCCAAGTTTGCTGCTCTTTTGTCTGCTGCCGTGAATCCGCATGCATTCCCAAAAACCGTTTTGGCAACGGTAGATATGGATGGGGTCCAGACGGTATTCGCAGTCCTCGTGGCGCTCGGGCGCAAAGAATACGGCCGAGGCAAACATGGTGTAGGACATGGCCGTCTCCTCCCCAAATAAACTTGCCACGATGCCGGTCTTTCGGTGCGTGTCATAGTAGCGCGCCATGCGGACATACACGGCGCACGCCACGTGGCGCAGATCGCGGTGGTGGCTGCGGTCGAGCCGCGAGCTACTTAGGTTGTACGTGGAGAGGGCGTTGATGGCGGCCATGAGTCGCTCCTCGCGCACCTCATCGGGCGGAAGGGGGAGCGTGGGCTCGGAGGTTTTGCGACGCTTAGGGGTCTGGCCGGACGGTGCCGGTACAAGGTCTCGTGCCGCGCGCCGCAGTTCGATAAGGGCGTTATCGAACATGACGGTTTTAGAGTCGCGAAGCAGCTTGGGGTCGAGCCCGTGGAACACGGCGTAATCTTGCAGCCACACGCGCGCAAACCGGTCGATGTTGGGCTCGAAGGCGCGATAGACATCCCAAAAAGCCTTGATCTTGTTAAAACCATCGAGTGGATTATCTACGCCAATGCCGCAGATCAGCTCATAGAGATACAGAAAGGCAAAGGACGTAGACGTTTCCTCGACGGTTCCGCGGCGCACTTGGGCACGCCAGGTAAAGTAGCCGCGCAGTTGCCGGTCGCTCATGGCGTTGTAGGTGGGAAAGTACGACTTAAAGGTGCCGTTGTAGGGACAGTCGTCCTCAAAGTCGGCCATCAGCAGGCCCTGGCGGTAAAAAAGCTCGGCTTCCGAAAGCCAGCGGCCCGCACCGCCCTTGGGGTCATCCTGCCAGCGCGATATCTCGCGCATTTTACGGTACTGGTCGGGGAGGAAATTCTGCATCTGTCGGCCGGTTTTGAGAATCGGCTCGTCTGCGTAGGTTTCGTTTGAGAAGCGGGCGGACTGATGGGTCCGGGCCTCGGCCATGATGCGCTCGATGAGCATCTTGATGTCCTGGTCGGCCACCGCTCCTCCTCTCGAACGCAGCTACGGTGACCTCATATCATAGCACAGCATCAAACAGATGTTCGAGATACCGCTGCGTTGATAGATTTAGAACAGGAGGGCGTAGATGACGGCGATGACGACGGAGGGAAGCATATTGGCCGTGCGGAAGGTCTGAGGACGGATGAGGTTGACGCCGACGCAGAAGATGAGCATGGAGCCTACGAGCGAAAGGCTGTTGAGGGCAGCTGTGGTCATGATGGGGGAGAGCGCGCCGGCAAACAACGTGATCGTCCCCTGGAACACGGCGACGGGCAGGGCGGAGAAGATGCAGCCGCGGCCAAGCGAGGCCGTCATGGTGCAGACGATGATGCAGTCCAGTGCGCCCTTGAGGGCAAGCGTTGACCAGTCGCCGAGCAGGCCGTCCTGGATCGATCCCACAATGGCCATGGCGCCGATGCACACGGTGAGTGAAGTCGAGACAAAAGCGTTGGTGAACTCGTTATCGCCCTCACTGCCAGTCTTGCGCTTGAGCCATTCGCCAAGGTTCTCGATGGCGGCCTCCAAGTTGATGGCCTCGCCGATGAGCGAACCGAGCGCAAATGAGACGATGAGCATGGTGGTACCGGTGGTCGCTAGCGCCTTTCCATCGATGATGAGCATCTTTTGCATGGTGCCGCCCAGGCCGATAAACAGGACGCACAGCCCCGATGCTTTCATGAGCGTGTCTTGGATGCGCGGTGTAATGAAGCGGCCGCCCGCTAATCCCAAAAGACCGCCCGCAACTAAAAGCGCAACGTTGATGATTGTTCCCAAGCCCGGCATGAGCCCTCCTGTATTGATGCCAACGTGGCAATCGTAGCAGAACGAAATGCGAGGCACATCGCGACTCATCTAATACGTTATATAAGTGGTATTAGGAATGATGCGCAGCATTTAAGCCTCAGGTGGTTGTCGGGACATAGGGATAGTAGTCAAAGCGCAGTGTCATAAGCCGCTGTGGGGATTCAATAGCCGCGGCGATGATATTGGCATCGCGGGCACGATCAAACCCTTCGAGTTCGATCTGATACGAAACGTCTTGCATAATGTCCAGACGTCGCCAGGCTAGAAGTGTGTCGCCATCGAATTCCAAGGTCTTGCCTCCGTCTGGGGCAACGGCGTATAAACGCAGTTTAGCGGTGGTTGCAGGGTCGACAACCGTGACCTTTTTAATTTCGTTTCGAGTATTCTTGGCGCCCAACAAGGTGAGCAGTGTTGGGGCCACGACCTCGCCTGATGGCAAAAAGACGACTTCGATGGATTCGGGAAATGCGATGATGGCCGACTTGCGGACGGGCTGATTGGCGGCGGCAACTTCGATGTTTGCAGCATCGATGACCTCTGTGTGGTCGAGGGCGGCAAGCACGCAGCAGTTACCTTCATCGATCTCCTGAGGATCAGCAAGTCCCAGACTGTCCGCGAGCTCGGGATCGTTTGGACCGGTAGCGGGCTCATTCGGCGCTTCGAAAGAAGCTGGGACGCTGTTTGTCGGCGACGGCGTGTCGCCCGCACCTGCTTCTTTGTCCGTGCTCTCTTCTTGTATGGTTGCGTTGATGGGTTCGTCGTTTGAGGGGAGCGTCTTGGCGTCAAGCGCGGAGGGGACAATCCCGATGGCTCCGGATCCGTTCCACTCCATTTCGAGAAGCGCCGGGTCGGCAAGAATGCGTTGCCTGCTTTGCGCGTGGGCATCGATTTCAATAGGGCCTGCCTCTATCCCTCGTGTAAGGCTGAGTGATCCGGCTGACTTCTCGAAATGAGCGTCTGTGTCTTTGGTGCTGACGGCGTAGAACAGCAGGGATGCTTCTCCCGCCGCGATGGCATCGGTGCCCGCCTTGGTCAGCCGCAGCGATGCCGTGAATGAGAGGGTGGGCTGCACATCGTCTGCATTCGCGGCGGCGCAGCCCAGACATATACCGCCTCCTTTCTCGAAAAACGCACCGTCGAAGGCGACCTTCGCTCCGTTCGCCGAGTCATCGACCGAAGCGATATCGATGCGCAACCCCAAATCGCACGGATCGCCATCTGCATCGAGCACAATCGAGCGCCATGTGCAGACGGCGCACCCCGCCTGGGAGCCGTTTGCCTTGTTCGAACGATTGATATCCACGACTATCGAGCCGTCCGTATTACGACGAAGGCATCCCGAGGTTGAGATTGCGGCCTGTGCGAACGAAAAACGCTTGCACGCAATGGCGCTCGACGGATTTGGTGCGGAGCTTAGGGCTGCTGGTAAGGAGTCTGCCATGACGGGAGTCGCCCAAGCGGCGACAGGCGTTCCGGTTGCGAGCGCGCCGCAGAGTGCGACGACGGGCAAAAGGTTCTTCGATGCCATGGGGTCTCCTTAGCTAATTTAGTGCGGCCTGTCCGTGTTTCGTTTCTGGCTGCGTTTGATGTGCAGACCGAGGCCGGCGGTTCCCGCACCTGCTGCCGTGGCGCCTGCTGCCAAGAGCCATCGTCTGTCGTCTGTCTGTGCCAACGGTTCCTTGCAGTTGCCGCGGTCGAGCTCCGAGAGGTCGACCGTCACTTGCGTGGCGGCCTGCGCCTGTTCTTGCTGGGCAAAGGCCATGGCTGGCCCAAACGCTAGGATACTGACGGCGGCCAGGGCGACGGCCTTATGCCGTGTGCGCACCGGGCTCGACCGTCCAGGTGATCGTTGCAACCTGATCGCCTTCGCCGGTTACGCGGAAGATGTCGCGCGTGACGCGGGCGACGTTTCCGCTTGTCTTGAGCTTAATTTTGTCCGTGCCGCCGGCAATGCCCTGGTAGCCCATGTCGAAGGCTGCATTCTTGGAAAGATCGAGGCCCGTCTCCTGCATTGCGGCGCTGGCGTTCTGGAGTGCGCCGTCGGGGCCGACCTTAAAGTCGATGGAATTCTGCGCGGTTCCGGCCTTGGCGTCGGCGGCAATGGTCCAGGTGTTCATGGCGTCGATCTTCATGTTGGTGACATGGATGCCGTAGGCCGAATGATTGTCGATGGTGGTCGCGTCTTCTGAGGGGCCCTGAAGCGTGCCGTCGGCCTTGGCGACGAAGGGAATAACCGTCGGAACTTTGAACTCTACGTTGTCGATCTCGGTCCTGACCATTACTTTCGTGGTTCCAACGCGCCCGGCTGCCAGAGCTGGCGTCGGGGCGGCGCCCATTGCGAGCGCGAGCGCGAGCCCTGCGCCCACGACGAGCGCTCTGGCTCCGTTCATGTTCCTGGTGATGTCCATGGTCGTTCCTTTCTATTCGCCGCGGGCCGTCCCCGCGATGATTGGACGAATGCTGGTGAATTGCGTGCGGTGTCGCGTCGGCCGAAAAAGCTAGTTCTCGGCTTGCTCAACCCGTACCTTGACACGTGTCGGATTGCCGTGGCTGTCGAGGGTCTTGGCATCGAGTGCCTGGATCTCGATGTATGCCTCTCCTTCTTTGATGTCGCCGGCGGGGCACGTCTCGATTGTCTTGCCGGTCTCGACCACACCGGATTCGTACATGGTCTCGTCGTTTTGGATGACGCGGAATCGCTGGGGAAATTTATTGTCTTGGACGTTTTGCACGTTGACGCGCAGCTTGCCGTCCTCCTGTAGCTGAGCGACCGGCGCGACCGAAATCGTCATCATGTTGTCGCGGACGATGGCATCGAGCTCATCTTGGATTTCTTGTCGCGATTTACCCTCTGCCGTCGTGACTGAGGCGCCCGCTTCGGGCACGGGCTGCGACTGCCAGGCGTATAGCCCTACGGCGATGAGGGCGCAGGCGATAGCCAGGCAGACAACGACGAGTTTCTTGCGACGCCCCAGTCCTGCGAGGCGGGGCGGCTTCTTCGCACTCATGCGGCGTCCTTGGTGGTGTAGACACGTGCGAACGTGGACGGGTCCGCTCCAAAGAGCATGTGAAGCATCAGGCGGCGCGAGTAGATGAGCTCGTCAAAGTCGTGAGGGAGCTCGATGTCGTGGATACGCGCGATGTGGTGGGCGAGCGCCGAGAACGACTCGGGGTCGCAGATAACATCGGTGGTGACGTGGTAGACCGCCGTATCGGGGAACGCCTCTTCGTCGAAAGGCAGGAGATAGGGATCGTCGTCGACTTCGATGGCGACGCCGTACTGGGGCCAGTAATATGCCATGGGAACCTCCCTGCTTCTGGGGCCAAAACTTCTATCGGTTTTGGCTGTCGACGCCGACCGTATCAGCCGCTACTTGACCAATTTCTGACCAAATGCTTGACGGATTGACATCTCCGCAGGTAAAAGGTGGAAAAATTACTTCAACTTTTTTCGAGCGACAATCGAGCGGTCGGCGACGGCGGGGCGATATGTGTCAAAAGCATCGTCTGCCGAGGAAGCCTTGCCGTTCGCCGAATTGCACAAACGTAAAAATCGCCAATTATGGAGACGGTCTCGAACACGTCGACGAAACGATGCGGTAACATCTCCCTGCAAACACTGTAGTTAGCTAAAGGGGGAGTTCGCGTGTCTGCAACCATCAAACCCTTCACCGATGAGTTCGAAGAGTATGGCCGCGATGAATCTCGTGCATCGGGCGAAGCATCGAGCATCTCGTTTCCGACAACGGAAGACGAGGTCCGTGCCATTTTGGAAACGCTCCATGCCGAGCGTGTCCCGGTAACGGTTCAGGGCGCCCGAACCGGCCTTGCCGCCGGTGCCGTGCCCCACGGTGGGCATATCCTCAATACTTCCCGTATGAATCGCTACTTGGGCCTTCGCCGCGATGAACAAGGCCAATTTCTGCTGCGCGTGGAGCCGGGCGTTGTGCTCTCGGAGCTGCGCAAGCAGCTGAGCAAGAAGGTACTGCCGACCGCTGGTTGGGACCAGGCATCGCTTGAGGCCTACGAGGAGTTCCAAGAGTCCCCCGAGCAGTTCTTTCCCACCGATCCCACCGAGGCATCTGCCTGTCTGGGTGGCATGGCGGCATGCAACGCCTCCGGCGCCCGCAGCTACGCTTACGGCCCCATGCGCCCGCATATCACGGGACTCCACGTCGCGCTGGCTGATGGCGATTTGCTTGAGCTTCAGCGCGGCGAGGCTTTTGCCCAGGGCCGCCACCTGTCGCTCGTGACGGCAGAGGGTCATACATTCGAGCTTGATCTTCCTGACTACACCATGCCCAAGACCAAAAATGCCTCGGGGTATTTTGTTGCGGACGATATGGACGCCATCGATCTTTTTATCGGTGCGTGCGGCACGCTCGGCGTCATTACCGAGCTCGAGATCGCCCTGCAGGCGGCACCTTCGGTCGTATGGGGTGTGAGTTGCTTTTTCGATAGCGAAGACAAGGCCGTGTCCTTTACCGATTCCGTGCGTCCCGTGCTGTCCCATGCCGCCGCTATTGAGTATTTCGATGCTGGCGCCCTGGATATCCTGCGTCGCCAGCGCGAGCAGTCGACAGCGTTTGCCTCGCTGCCGGCGCTCGACGACGAGGCAAAGGTCTGTGTCTACGTGGAGCTCGACTGCGATGACGAGGCGCAGGCGACCGAGGAGCTGTACCACCTTGGATGGGTGCTGGAGTTTGCGGGCGGCCGCGACGATGCGACATGGGTCGCCCGCACCGAAGTCGATCGCGAGTGCCAGCGGTTCTTCCGCCACGCGGTGCCCGAGAGCGTCAACATGCTCATTGACGAGCGTCGCCGCACCGACCCCACCATTACCAAGCTGGGATCGGATATGTCGGTGCCCAATGCACGCCTTGCCGATGTCATGGCCCTCTATCGCCGCACGCTGGCCGAAAGCGGGCTTGAGTCTGCTGCCTGGGGACACATCGGGAACAACCATCTGCATGTGAACATCCTGCCGCGCGATGCGCAAGACTACCGTCGTGGTGGAGAGCTCTTTGCCCAGTGGGCTTCCGAGGTCACGGCCATGGGCGGTGCCGTTTCTGCCGAACACGGCGTCGGCAAGATCAAGGCGGGCTTCTTGGAGACGATGTACGGCCACGAGGCCATGGTCGAGTCGGCGCGCCTCAAACTCCAGCTCGATCCTGCCGGCCAGTTGGGTCGCGGCAACCTGTTTACGGAGAAGCTCTTGGATGAACTCGTCCAGAAAGGGGGCGCGTGAAGATGAGTGATTTCCATATGGTGGTGTGCGTCAAGGCGGTGCCCGGAAGCACCGAGGTCAAGATGGACCCCAAGACCAATACTATCGTGCGTGATGGCAAGCAGGCGGTCATTAATCCCTTCGATGCAAGTGCCCTCGAATGTGCGCTAGCGCTGAAGGACGACTTTATCGGCTTTGGCATGGACGTGCGTGTGACGGTGGTGTCGATGGGCATCCCCGCGACCGAATCGCTGCTGCGCGACTGCATCGCCCGCGGTGCCGACGACGCGCTGCTGCTGACCGATCGCGCCTTTGCGGGCGCCGATACCCTAGCCACCACCTATGCCCTCAAATGCGGCATCGAGGCACTCGATGAGGACTTTGACCTGCTCATCTGCGGCAAGATGGCGGTGGACGGCGATACGGCCCAGATCGGCCCCGAGCTGGCCGGCGCCTTTGGGGTCCCCTGCGTGACCGACGTGAGCTGTGTGCAGAGCGCGGGATTTACGACGTGTGGCTCGCTGGCGCTCGTTCACGGCTGCGATGCCGGCGAGGAGACGGTGTACCTGGAGATGCCGTGTGCGATGACGACTGCCAAGGAGATTGGCCAGCTGCGCATGCCGAGTATTGCCGGTATTCGCGCGGCCGAGGATGCAGACGTGCGCGTGGCCAGCGCTGCCGACGTAAACGCCGACCCCTCGCGTTGCGGCCTTGCCGGATCACCGACGCAGGTCGTGCGCTCGTTTGTGCCCGACCGTGACCAAACGTGCGAGGCCGTCGAGGGAACGGCGTCCGAGCAGGCGGTAAAACTTGCCAAGATTATCGAGGGGATGGCATAGATGAGCGGGCTGATTATCGATAGCGAAGCCTGTATCGGCTGCGGTCGCTGCGTTCGCGCCTGCGCCTCGGGCGGCATTGTGGTGGAGGGTGAGCGCCCCAATCGCTGTGCCCGCGTAACCGACGGCTGTATCCTGTGCGGTGGGTGCGTCGACGCCTGCCCCGTCAACGCCATCTCGATTGAGCGCGACGAGGCCGCCGGCGCGGCAGACCTTGACGCATATCGAGACATCTGGATCTTCGTGCAGACTGACGAGCACGATGCCGTTGCATCCGTGGCCTTCGAGCTCATGGGCAAGGGGCGCGAGCTTGCCGATGCCCGCGGCTGCCGTCTGGTGGCACTGGTCGGCATGAGCCCCGAGGGCTCACTCGGGGACCTGGAGCATCTGATTTGCGCCGGTGCGGACGAAGTTCTGGTCTGTCGTGACGAGCGCCTGCGTCAGAACGACGCGGAGGTCTACGCTCGCTTGATCTGCGATTTGGTAGCCGAGCGCAAGCCCGAGGCCATTCTGTACGGCGCGACCGCCTTTGGTCGCGAGCTGGCGCCCGGTGTGGCCGTGCGCTTGCAGACGGGTCTTACGGCCGATTGCACGGTGCTTTCTATGGATACGGAGACGGGTCTGCTGCAGCAGACGCGCCCGGCGTTTGGCGGCAACCTGATGGCCACCATTATCTGCCCCAACCACCGTCCTCAGATGGCAACGGTGCGCCCCGGCATCTTTAAGGCGCCCGAGTTTGACTATAGCCGCTCCGGCACGATTACCCAGGTAGTGCTTGCGGATGACGTTAAGGCCCGCGTCGAGATCTCGATTCCCGCCGAGGAGTGGGGACAGCAGGCCTCAATTGCCGATGCCGAGCGCCTGGTCGTGGTGGGCCGCGGCATCGGCTCCAAGAAGAATCTGGCCCTGATGCGAAAGCTCGCCGATGCCCTGGGTGCCGAGCTTGGTTGCACGCGTCCCATTGTGGAGGCAGGCTGGTTGGAGTATCGCCACCAAATTGGCCAGACGGGTGTATCGGTCTCGCCCAAGCTTCTCGTGAGTATCGGTGTTTCGGGCGCCATCCAGCATCTTGCCGGCATCGGTGGGGCGGAGTGCATTATCGCCATCAACGAGGACCCGGATGCCCCCATCTTTGGTGCTGCCCAGTACAAGGTTGTCGGTGATGCCGTCGAGGTCGTCGAGGAGCTGCTGGCCCAGTTTGAGCGCTAGGCACGCGCCAGCCAGTCGCGCATCTCGTCCTTTAGGCGGCTCCAGGTTGCCTGCGTGGCGGGGTCGGTAAAGGGCCGCGTAATGCCAAAGGGCGCGTCGAGCAGGCGGTAGATATCGCCTTGCTCGCGCGCCAGCGCGCGGCTTGCCGGATAGACGAGCTCAAACATAAAGCAGATAAGCCCCACCAAGAAGTCGGCGGGCTCATCGCGCTCATCGCGCGCGACGCAGCGGTGCTCGTCAAAGGCGGTAAGCGCCGGTGTCGAGAAGTGGCTGGCGAGAAACGTGTCCTCATCCACCTTGAGGACGGTGTCGACGGTGCTGTCGGCGATGGTGCGCATAATGTCGATCTTGTCGCCATCGCGCACGATGTCGCAGAAGCTCCGCGTGCGCTCGTCGAGCTGTGCGGGTAGACGGAAATCGCTGTGATAGGCGATGCTCGCTCGGATGAGCTCATCTTCTGCCGGGTCATCGATAAAGTCGCGGATGCTCATTACGGCGGGTGCATCGGCGGGATTCTCGCCAAAGAGGACCTCGATGCCCAGCACTGCATGGCTCATGCTCTCGGCGTCCTTAAAGGTGTCCCAGCGTCGCAGCTGCTCAAAGCGGCCCATATCGTGCAGCAGGCCGCAAAGCCATGCCAGGTCAATATCTTCTGACGACCAGCCCTGCTCGCGCGCTACGGCATCGCATGCCTCGGCCACGTGGTACGTATGCTCGATTTTGAGCGCGATGCGTGGGTTGGTGGCGTCGTAGGCATCGGTGTAGCTTTTGAAGGCCGCGCGCGCCCGGTCTCGATCGATAGCTGTCATAATGACTTCCTAAAAAGTTGTGTCTTTCGATCCGGTGGCAATTGTAGGTGAACTTTATTGCCACCGGTTGATATTTCTGCTGCGTTGCAAGGCGCGCTGCAGACGACTTACCAGAATGGGAGTGGCATGGTCCTTAGGATCTTTAAAATCGTCTGGCCAGTGATGCTTACCTATGTTGCAATAGGCGCGCCGTGCGGAATGATCATGGGGCAGACGGGAATGGAGCCCTGGATGGTCTTTGCTCTGAGCAGCACGTTTGTGACGGGCAGCGGCCAGTTTATGATCTGCAATCTTTGGCTGGCGGGCGTACCGGCACCTTCGATTATCGCGAGCGTCGCCGCCATCTCCTCGCGCTTCGCTCTTTACTCGGCATCGATCGCACCCCATCTGGCGGGCGCCTCGAAGCGTCAGACGCTGGCTGTTGCCGCGACGCTCACCGAGGAGGCATACGGCATCTCGCTTGCCAAGCTGGTTGAGGGGGAGGATTGGGGCCCGCGCGAATCCTTCGTGCTCAACGTGATCCTCATCGCGACATGGGGCGCTTCGTGCACGATGGGTGCCATCGTCGGTGCCGTTGTCGATGTTCCCACCGCTATTGCGAGTTTCGTCTGCACGTCGCTCTTTATCTGTCTACTCTTTTCGCAGCGGCTGTCGCGCGGCAACGTTGTCGCGGCGGTTTCGGGCGCGGTGTCCGTCGCCGTATGCAAGTTCTTGGGCCTCACGAATATTGCCGTGCCGGCAAGCGTCGTGGTCGGCATTGCCATTGCGCTGGCGTGCGATGCTGTATTAGACGGAAGAGGTGCCCGCGATGCCCGTTAACGAGTTCTTGGTTCTGTGGCTGTCGTCGTGGGCTGCTATCGCGTTCTTTCGCATCGCGCCGGCGTTTGCCTTGCGCGGGAGAACGCTGTCGCCCCGCATTACCGAGGCCCTGGGTTATATCCCGCCCGCTGCCTTTGCCGCGCTGGTCGCCAACGACTTGGTGAGCCCCGGGGCGTTCGACGCGGGACTCTGGCCTGCCTTGGTTCCCTGGATTGCGGCTGCCGGCGTCGTGGTGGTGGCAATCAGGACAAAGTCGATGTTGTGGTGCTGTGTTTCGGGCATCGTGCTCTATATCGTTTTGAGCCTCGTATAAGAGCGGGACACGTTTAGCATCCCGGCCAACGAATCCAATTTTTCACCGAGCTGGTCTATTTCTTCTGGTACCATGGTCAAACTTTACTGTAGCAAAGCGTGACGTGGGCTTTTGTACCCCGTCAGCGGAAATGGGGGTTTCATGGCACAGGAAGCGACCGCCAACGAGCAAAAGAAATTCAAGGTCCCGCGCATCCCGGGCGACATCATGATCTATCCGATGATCGTCGGTCTTTTGCTCAACACCTTCTGCCCGCAGGTTTTTGAGATCGGCGGCTTCTTTACGGCTGCCTGCCGCGGTGGCTCCAATACCATCGTCGCCGCGATCCTGCTGTTTGTGGGCGCCGGCATCAGCTTTAAGTCCACGCCGGGTGCCATCAAGACCGGTATCGTCGTGCTGATCCCCAAGCTGGTCGTCGCAGCGGCTCTCGGCCTGGGCGTGGCATATTTCTTTAACGACAACTTCCTGGGTCTGAGCTCCGTGTCTATCATCGGCGGCATCACGTTTTGCAACATGGCGCTCTATACGGGCATCATGGGCGAGTTCGGCGATGAGTCCGAGCAGGGCGCCGTCGGTATCCTGTTCTTTACGGCTGGCCCCGCCGTCACGATGATCATCCTCGGTGTTTCCGGCCTCGCCAACATTCCCATTGGCACCATTATCGGCTCCATCTTGCCACTCGTTATTGGCATGGTTCTGGGCAACCTGTTCCCGTTTATCAAGAACCTGCTGGTTCCCGGTGCCAATCCCGCGATTGCCGTCATCGGATTTCAGCTCGGTGCGTCCATGAGCCTGTCGAGCTTTATCACCGGCGGTATTTCCGGCATCTTGCTGGGCCTTGTCACGCTGTTTGTCGTCGGTCCCATCACCTTTGCGTTCGAGCGTCTGTGCGGCGGCAATGGCAAGGCCGCTGTGGCTTGCTCCACCATTGCCGGCACGGCTATGACCACACCGGTTGCCCTCGCCGAGGTCGCACCGCGTTACGCCGAGCTTGCGCCCACCGCGTACGCTCAGATCGCCACCGCCGTTATCATCACGGCGATCATGGCTCCGATTCTGACTGGCTGGGTCGACAAGAAGTTCTGCCAAGGCAAGGAGGATCTGTCGCCTGTCGGTGTCGAGGCCATCGAGGAGGCCGTCGCGACTGACATCGATGGCGAGTAGCAATCGATACCCATCAATGATGCCGGCGTGTGCAATTCGCGCCGTATGGGCGCCCGAACAGAAACTGTTTTGCAGTGATGTTCGGGCGCTCTGCTATTATCCCCTTTACCCCTGCGGAGTAAAGGGGTGTTTATTGCCCTGATTCGAATTGGGCGATTCTGACCACTTGGGTATTGAAGGGATGGCGCTAGTGGTTAAGGCACTCAAGATTGAGATATTCGTGCTATGCATGATTGTTCTTATCGGGCTTGCCGTGCGAAGTCGTTGCTCCTTGTTCTCGAGCACCCAGCAGCTATTGTTTAGCATGCTTGGCTACACCTCTGCCGCGTACATATTATTCGATATGATCTGGACGCTTTCGGACGGTGTGGACGGCACGTTGGGCATTGCTGCCAACTGGATTTCCAACGCGGTTTCGTTTTCGCTCTTTGCTATCGCGTGTCTCATTTGGTTTATCTATTCCGAGACGGTGCAGGGTTCTCGTCTTTTGACCTCGCGCTATAGGGTGGTGCTTGTAGCGTTGCCTACGGCTCTGGTGGTCGTGCTGGCGTTTACCAGTTACTGGACGCACGCCCTGTTCTATATCGATTCGCAGGGCGTGTATCGTCGCGGCTTTGCCTATATGATCCAGCCCATCGTCAGCTACTGTTACGTTATACATACGTCCCTGCATGCGTTTGTGCAATCTCGCAGGGTCGAGAGCCTGCAGACGAAGGCCATCTATCGAACCTTGGCATTTTTCGCCATTCCGGCCCTGGTGGGCGGTACCTTTCAGGTCGTATACTCGGTGCCCGGCCTTTGTGTCGGCATAATGATTAGCATGTTGCTGCTTTACATCATCTACCAGGAGCAGCTCATCTCGACCGACCCGTTGACTGGACTTAACAATCGCAACCGTTTTGAGACCTATATGCTGTCGCTCTTCTCAAATGTGGATCAGGCCGAAGATGTATATCTGCTTATGATGGACGCCGACGGCTTTAAGCAGATTAACGATCGCTATGGGCATGTGGAGGGCGACCACGCTCTTCAGGTTGTTGCGACGGCGCTCAAGGATGCCTGTTCGCCGGCTGGTGGCTTTATCGCACGTTATGGCGGCGATGAGTTCGTGGTGCTCCAAAAGGCAGCGGCGGAACAGGACATCATGCGTCTGTGCGCGGCAATCAACGATGAACTCGCACGCGCCGAGGTGCCGTATCTGTTGCGGATGTCCATCGGCTATGCACGGGTCGGTGATGGTGTCGATACCTGGCAAGATTTGCTTCGCGCCGCCGACGCGGAGCTCTACCGCGTAAAGTACGAGAAGAAGAAAGCTGGCGTCCAGATACGCTAGAAATAGGGGCGCACGCTTGCGTGCATGGTGGCCCTCGGCTCTCCGATGTATTCCATTAAACTAAAGTATGTGAATCCCCTCTGCTAAATAAGGGCAGTTCGCTAGGCCTTTTTAGGCCTGTTGACGATGATGATGCCGCCGCAGACCAACAGCAGGGCGACTATAACGGTAACGGGGCTCGTGCCGGCGCCCTCGCCGAGCAGCAGCGCACTCAACAGCACACCAAAGACGGGGTTCATAAACCCAAAGACCGAGACGCGGCTGACGGGGTTGACGGCAAGCAGGCGCGACCATAGCGAGTACGCGATGGCGGAGATGAGTGCCATATAGATAATGAGCGCGATGGCGGGGATGATCGCGGTGGGGGAGAGCGCGCCGCCCATCAAAAACCCGATGGCGGTGAGGACCAGGCCGCCGACCAAGAACTGCCACCCGGCAAGCAAGACACCGTCGTGCTCGCGCGAGAAGATGCCGATCAGGCAGGTCGACAGGGCACCCGCGACGGTGGAGGCAAGGATAAAGCCCTCGCCGTCGAGCGTAAAGCCAAAGGTGCCGTCCGCGCCCGAAAGGTTGACGAGCGCGACGCCGGCAAAGCCCAGTACACAGCCGAGCACCTTGGCCGCATCGAGCTTTTCGGTGCGAAACGCCAGGGCGGCAAAGAGGATTGCGAGGAAGTTGGCGCTGGCCTCGATGATGGAGCTCGACATGGCACTGGCGCGTGAGAGTCCCAGGTAGAAAAAGAAGTACTGCCCGATAGTCTGGAAGAGTGACAGGATGCAGATGGGCTTGATATCGCGTACCTGTGGGACGAGCGGGCGGCGCTGAGCTGTGCTCATACCGACGATAACCAGGATGCCGGCAAGCGTGAAGCGCAAACCTGCAAAGAGTAGCTGCGAGGCGCTATCGTGCGCCGGGATCCCAAAGAGTGCGTAGCCGATCTTGATGCAGGGAAAGGCCGATCCCCAGAGTGCACAGCAAACAAGACAGCCCAGGATGAGTCCGGGCAGGGTGGCGAGATACGGCTTGCGGCTTTCCATGATGTCCTTCCTACATGCGCGAAGCAAAAAAGAACCCGCCACCGGATGTGTCGGTGGCGGGTGTTGTTACCCGAGGGGATTGTACCCGATGGGAAAGGCTTAGGCGAAGTAGGCTACGCCGCTCTCAAAGATCGGCATGAACTTGTCGCCGGGGACATGCTCGGGCACGTTGCGGTACAGGTTGTCGCCGCGACGCTCGGCATGGCCCATCTTGCCCAGGACGCGGCCGTCGGGGCTCGTGATGCCCTCGATGGCGAGTGCGGAGCCGTTAGGGTTGACGGAAAGGTCCATGCTGGGCTTGCCGTCCTCGCCCACGTACTGCGTGGCGACCTGGCCGTTGGCGATCAGCTGGGCGAGCACCTCGTCGTTGGCGACAAAGCGGCCCTCGCCGTGGCTGATGGCGACGGTGTAGGGGTCGTCGAGGCTGCACTGCGACAGCCACGGGGACAGGTTGGACGAGATGCGGGTGCGCACCAGGCGGCTCTGATGGCGACCGATGGTGTTGAACGTCAGCGTGGGCGCATCGGGCGTGGCGTCGACGATGTCGCCGTAGGGTACCAGGCCGAGCTTGATCAGGGCCTGGAAGCCGTTGCAGATGCCCAGCATCAGGCCGTCGCGGGCCTTGAGCAGGTCGCGAACTGCCTCGGTGACCTCGGGAGCGCGGAAGAACGCCGTGATGAACTTGGCGGAGCCGTCGGGCTCGTCGCCGCCCGAGAAGCCGCCGGGGATCATGACGATCTGGCTTTGGCGGATGCGACGGGCAAGCTCGTGGGTGCTTTCGGCAACAGCCTCGGGCGTGAGGTTGTTGATCACGAAGGTGTCGGCCTCGGCGCCGGCGGCGCGGAAGGCGCGGGCGCTGTCGTACTCGCAGTTGTTGCCGGGGAACACCGGGATAATCACGCGCGGGCGGGCGATTTTGGCGCCGCCGTACACGTGGATATCCTTGGTGCGATAGTCGATGGTCTCGACCTCGGGCTGCTCGCCGGTGCTGCGGTAGGCAAAGACACCTTCGATGCCGCTCTCCCAGGCCTCTTGGAGCTCGGAGAGCTCGATGACCTCGGAGCCGGTGTCGATGACATAGCCCTCGACGGTGGTGCCCAGGGGCTCGACGACAACGCCGTCGGCGACCTCGGGCAGCTCGGCGTCATCGGCGAGCTCGACGATAAAGCTGCCGTAGAGCGGGGTGAAGAAGCTCTCCACGTCCACATCCTCGGCAAGCTCGATACCGATCTGGTTGCCGACGCACATCTTAAAGAGGCTCTCGGCGCCGCAGCCGTAGCCGGGCGTGGAGATGGCCAGGGCGTTGCCGGTAGCAGTGAGCGCCTCGACGGCGTCAAATGCGGCGAGCAGCTGCTGGGCATCGGGACGGTAGTCCTCGCCGTAGGTGGCGGGGGCGATGCGGACGACGCGGTGCGTCAGACCCTTGAACTCAGGGGAGACAGCGCGCGCCGCGCGGCCCACGGCCACAGCGAAGCTGATCAGGGTCGGCGGAACGTTGAGCTCGCCGGCCTCGTCCTCAAAGGAGCCGCTCATGGAGTCCTTGCCGCCGATGGCGCCGGCACCCAGATCGACCTGGGCCATAAGGGCACCCAGGACGGCTGCCATGGGCTTGCCCCAACGCTCGGCCTCGGTGCGCAGGCGCTCGAAGTACTCCTGGAAGGAGAGGTAGGCGCGCTTGTGCTCAAAGCCGGCGGCAACGAGCTTGGCGATGGACTCGACTACGGACAGGTAGGCGCCCGCAAACTGGTCGGCCTCCATCAGGTAGGGGTTGAAGCCCCATGCCATAGCGCTCGCCGTGGTGGTCTCGCCGTCCACGGGGAACTTGGCGACCATGGCAGAGCTCGGAGTGAGCTGCGTCTTGCCGCCAAAGGGCATGAGCACGGTCGCGGCGCCGATGGTGGAGTCGAAGCGCTCGGAAAGGCCCTTGTTGGAGGCGACGTTGAGGTCGGTGACAAGCGAGGTCATGCGCTCGGCAAGCGTGGTGCCGGCCCAGCTGGGCTGCCACACGCTACGGGCGCAGACGTGGGCGACCTGGTGCTTGGGCGCACCGTTGGAGTTGAGGAACTCGCGGGACAGGTCGACGATGGCGACGCCGTTCCAGGCCATGCGCATGCGCGGCTCGGCGGTAACCTCGGCGATGACGGTCGCCTCCAGGTTCTCCTCGGCGGCGTAGCCCATGAACTCATCGACGTCACCATCGGCGACGGCGCAGGCCATGCGCTCCTGGGACTCGGAGATGGCGAGCTCAGTGCCGTCAAGACCGTCGTACTTCTTGGTCACGGTGTCCAGGTCCACGTACAGGCCGTCGGCAAGCTCGCCCACGGCGACCGAGACGCCGCCAGCGCCAAAGTCATTGCAGCGCTTGATCAGACGGCAGGCGTCGCCGCGGCGGAACAGGCGCTGCAGCTTGCGCTCGACCGGGGCGTTGCCCTTCTGGACCTCGGCACCCGAGGTCTCGATGGACTCGGTGTTCTGGGTCTTGGAAGAGCCGGTAGCGCCACCGATGCCATCACGGCCAGTGCGGCCGCCCAGCAGGATGATCTTGTCGGTGGGGGCGGGGCACTCGCGACGCACGTGGTTTGCCGGGGTGGCGCCCACGACGGCGCCGACCTCCATACGCTTGGCGACGTAGCCGGGGTGATAGAGTTCGTTGACCTGACCGGTGGCAAGGCCGATCTGGTTGCCGTAGCTGGAGTAGCCGGCGGCAGCAGTGGTCACGAGCTTACGCTGCGGCAGCTTGCCCTCGAGCGTCTCGGACACGGGGACGGTGGGGTCGCCGGCGCCGGTGACACGCATGGCCTGGTACACGTAGCTGCGGCCCGACAGCGGGTCGCGGATGGCACCGCCCACGCAGGTGGCGGCACCACCGAAGGGCTCGATCTCGGTCGGGTGGTTGTGGGTCTCGTTCTTAAAGAGGAACAGCCAGTCCTGGTCCTCGCCGTCGACATCGACCTTCACCTTGACGGTGCAGGCGTTGATCTCCTCGGACTCGTCGACATCGGTCATGACGCCGGTCTTCTTGAGGTACTTGGCGCCGATGGTGCCCATGTCCATGAGGCAGACGGGCTTGGTGTCGCGACCGAGTTCGTGGCGCATCTCCATGTAGCGGTCGAAGGCCTGCTGCACCACGGCGTCGTCGATCGTCACGTCGTCCAGGACGGTGCCGAAGGTGGTGTGGCGGCAGTGATCAGACCAGTAGGTGTCGATCACGCGGATCTCGGTGATGGTGGGGTCGCGATCCTCATCGCGGAAGTACTGCTGGCAGAAGGCGATGTCCGCCTCGTCCATGGCAAGGCCGCGCTCGGAAATAAAGGCGGCAAGGCCGGCTTCGTCGAGCTCGCGGAAACCGTCGAGCACCTCGACGGGCTGGGGCTCGGGGGTCTCCATGTACAGCGTCTCGGGCAGGTCGAGCGAGGCGATGCGCGCCTCGACGGGGTTCACCACGTAGTGCTTGATGGCATCGATGGCGGCCTCGTCCAGAGCGCCCGAGATCATATAGACCTTGGCGGAGCGCACAGCGGGGCGCTCGCCCTGGCTGATGAGCTGCACGCACTCGCTGGCGGAGTCGGCGCGCTGGTCAAACTGGCCAGGCAGGAATTCGACGGCAAAGACGGCGCCATCGCTTGCGGGGAGCTCGTCGTAGGTCACATCGACCTGGGGCTCGCTAAAGACGGTCGGCACGCAGGACCGGAAAAGCTCCTTGTCGATGCCCTCGACGTCGTAGCGGTTGATAATCCTCAGGGCCTCGATGCCCTTGATGCCGAGAATTTCGGTCAGCTCGCCCTTGAGCTGCTGAGCCTCGACGTCGAACCCGGGTTTCTTCTCCACGTAGATACGAGAGACCATTGGTTCCTGCCTTCCTGATCGGTTGGGCGTACGGTACGGTATGCGGCAGCGGTCGGTTTGCGGGGTCTGCCCTGCGGTCGCCTTGAGCCACATGTTTGTAAACCTCACTATGATACGACAGCTCGCGGCGCGTTGAGGACGGCGAGGGTGCTACAGTGAAGCGCAAACAAGAGAAAGGCATCACATGGCATTCGTTTCGCTCGCCATCATCGCACTCGTGGCCTTTGCGAGTCCTTTTATCGCCTCGGCGATTCCCGGAAAACCCGTTCCCGAGACGGTCTTTTTGCTCGTGCTCGGCGCGGTACTGGGACCCCATATGCTCGGCGTCATCCATGTAGATGCTGAGGTCTCGCTGGTGTCCGAGCTGGGCCTGGCCTTTTTGTTCCTGCTTGCCGGCTTTGAGATCGACCCCAAGAGCATCACGGGCGTCGAGGGGCGCTACGGCTTGGCGACGTGGGTCGTCACGTTTGGTATCGCCTGGCTTGCCGTGCGCTTTACCCCGTGGTTCTCAGTCAGTCATTTCGACGGTATCGCCGTGACGCTTGCCCTCACTTCGACGGCGCTCGGTACGCTTGTGCCCATCATGCGTGAGCGCTCGCTCACCGGCACGCGCGTGGGCGACTCGATTCTCGCGTATGGCACTTGGGGCGAGCTCGGTCCCGTGCTCGCCATGTCGGTGCTGTTGTCTGCCCGCACTGGCATCCAAACGCTCGTTATCCTTGGCTTGTTTGCGGTGGTTTGCGTGTTGCTGGCCGTGGTCCCGAGCCGCTCCAAGCGCGTCGGCAGCCGCTTCTTTGCATTTGTTGAGGAGCGCGCCGATACCACGTCGCAGACCTTCGTGCGCCTGACGGTGCTCATCCTGGTCACGCTCGTGGCATTCTCGGCTGTCTTTGATCTCGACATCGTGTTGGGTTCTTTTGCCGCTGGCTTTGTCCTGCGCTATATCATCCCCGAGGGCAACCATACGCTCGAGACCAAGCTCGACGGTCTGGCCTACGGTTTTTTGATTCCGGTGTTCTTTACCGTGTCGGGCGCAAAGATCGACCTGACGGCCGTGGCGTCGCGCCCGGGCTTGCTCGCGGGCTTTATCGTGGCGTTGTTGATTATTCGTGCCGTGCCCATTCTTATTTCCATGAGCATTTGTCCTGCGACGCGCGATGTGTCGGCGTATGGTCGCATTACCGTGGCCCTGTACTGCACCACGGCGCTGCCGATCATCGTTGCCGTTACGAGCGTTGCCGTCAACGCGGGCGCGCTGTCGCAAGATATTGCGTCGGTCATGGTTGCCGCCGGTGCCATCACGGTGTTCTTGATGCCATTGCTCGCGCAGCTCTTCTACCGCGTGGTGGATGCCGCACCGGTCGCCGCCGTGGCAGAGGTTGCCGAGCATCCATCCGATGCGCTCGACATCTTGCGCGCCCACCACGACCTAGCGAGCTTGCTCGCGCGCGAGCATGAGCTGCTGACCTCGCATGGCCATGGTCGCGTATTCGAGGGCCTGCCTACGCTCGATACGATTGCCGAGCGTCTTTCCGCCGAGGCGGCGAGCGGCCACATCGATGCCCGCATCGTGGACGCGGCGCACCTGCTTGCCGATAAGACCTATGGAGACGAGGTCGACCCGTCCGAGCTGACTCCGCGCGAGCGTCGCCGCCTGGAGCGCGCCAAGCTCGCCGTGCGCGAATACCGCCGCCGCATGCTGGAGCTCTACGCGCGCGATGAAGCCCAGGACGACGACGGCAAGTAGCCAACGCCGCCGCGGAAAATGCATCCCGGAGTTGGCGTCCAGAGTGGGACGCGCTTTCCGCGAGAGGCCCGTTGTGGAAAGCGTGTCCCAGAATCCGCGCCCAGAATGGGACATAGTTTCCGAAAAAGGCCCTGAGGGAAGTTTCGCCCCGTTCTGAGCTGAAATACCGGGACGCAGGTTCCCCTATAAACAGAACAAGGCGCGCTGCCTGCGGTTGATGCAGGCAGCGCGCCTTTTGCGTTAAGCTCCGTTGAGGTTTGAAGTCGTGGCTTGCGACCTTTAGGAGCGGGCGGCTCCGTCGACGGGGAGGATGGCGCCCGTGACGTAGGAGGACATGTCGCTCGCCAGGAAAACAAAGGCGTTGGCGACATCCTCGGGCTCGCCCATGCGTCCCAGCGGAATGGTGGCGATGATGGGCTTAATAACCTCTTCGGGCAGGTTGGCGACCATATCGGTCTTGGTTACGCCAGGCGCGACGGCATTGACGCGAATACCCATGGGGGCGAGCTCGCGCGAGAGCGACTGGACCATGCCGTTGACGGCAAACTTGGACGTAGGATAGCCGACGCCGGAGGGCTGGCCATACTTGGCGACCATTGAACTCGTGGTGGTGATGGTGCCGCCGTGGCCGGCCTCGGCCATGATCTTGGCGGCAGCCTGGTGACCATTAAAGACGGCGACGACATTGAGGTCCATGACCTTTGCAAACTCTTCTGCCGTGTAATCCAAAAGGGGCGAGCGCTGGGAGATGCCGGCATTGTTGACGACCGTGTCAAGGCCGCCCATGTCGGCTGCAGCTTGGGTAAAGGCCTCGGTCACGGCCTCGAGCGAGGTGAGGTCGCAGGAGCGGCCCCAGACCTTGGCCTCGGGATAGGCGGCTACTAGCTTCTCAACGGCCGCGTCGGCAGTCTCCTGGCGCGAGCCAAAGACGGTGACGGCAGCGCCTTCCTCGATAAAACGGCAGGCGATGGCATAGCCGATACCGCGCGTGCCTCCGGTGATGATTGCTTTCTTGCCCTCGAGCAACATGGTGCTTCCTCTCATCGCGGGCGGACATTCGCAGCACAGCGTAGCGGTAGCCGGAATCGGCCGCGTTTGCATATCGGTGAACGGTAGCCCGCGTTACCGATGAGCGGCTCGCGCAAATATGCCCTACCGTTGTGCTTGGGGCAGGTGACAAAAGGACTCCCGTCCCACATAGGACGGGAGCCCTCCCGAGGCACGTATTGTTAAGCGGGTGTTGGACTAGTTGGCCATGACGCCTTCGGTCCAAGCCTCGACGTCCTCGATGCGCAGGACGTTGGCGACCTCGGCCACGCAGTCGACGCTGGCAAGCTCGGCGGCGGCAGCCTGGACGTCCTTCTCGAGCGCGCGGTGCGTCAGGAAGATGACCGAGCAGGCATCGCTGACGCCCGACTTGCCGTCCTCGACCTGGTTGATGAGCGAGATCGAGATGTTGTGCTTGGCAAAGATGTCGACCGTCTCGGACAGGGCGCCCACGCGGTCGGCGACCTTCAGGCGCACATAGTACTTGGTCTGGAGCTCGTCCATGGGCTTAAAGGCGAGGTTGTGACCATAGGGCTCAATCTCGGGCAGCGGAGCCACGCCGCGACTGATCTGCTCGGAGAGCGACAGGATATCGCCCACGACGGCACTCGCGGTGGGGAAGGAGCCTGCGCCGGCACCGTAGAACATGGTTTCGCCCACGGCGTCGCCTACCACGTAGACAGCGTTCATGGCGCCGTTGACCTTGGCGAGCATATGGTCTGCCGGGATGAGCGTGGGATGCACGCGGACGTCGACGCCGGCGTCGGTGTTGCGTGCGATGCCCAGCAGCTTAATGGTGTAGCCGAGCTCGCGGGCCTGGGCGATGTCCTCGGCGCCGATGGTACGGATACCCTGCTGGTACACATCGTCGGTGGTAACGCGGGTGCCAAAGCCGATGGAGGCGAGGATCGCCGTCTTGCTGGCGGCGTCGAAGCCGTCGACGTCGGCGGACGGGTCGGCCTCGGCATAGCCCTTGGCCTGCGCGTCGGCAAGCACGTCGGCGTAATCGGCGCCCTCGGCGTCCATGCGCGACAGGATATAGTTGGTGGTACCGTTGAGAATGCCGGCGATGGTCAGGATCTTGTTGCCCACCAGGTCGTGCTCGAGCGTGCTGACAATGGGGATGCCACCGCCGCAGCTGGCCTCGCACTTAATCTGCACGCCGCACGCGCGCGCCTTCTCGGCGAGCGTCTCGACATGACGGCCCAGCAGGGCCTTGTTGGCAGAGACGACATGCTTGCCGTTCTCGAAGGCGGTAGTGAAGATTTCGGTCGCGGGGTGCTCGCCGCCGATGAGCTCGACGACGATATCGACGGCGGGGTCGGTGACGACGTCGTGCCAGTCGCTCGTAAAGGCCTCGCGCTCAATACCGGCGGCTTCGGCCTGCTCCCAGGCAAGCGCGCAGGCGCGGGTCAGCTTAAGGTCGATGCCGTAGGCGGCCAGGTACTCATCGTGGTGGCTCTTGATCAAACGGGCCACGCCGCCGCCGACGGTTCCCAGACCGATCAGACCGACGTTCACGGTGCGCAGGGGTTCGCTCATAGATAGCTCCTTCGTGCATCTTGTGGATGGATTAACTGCTTATAGGTTGAGTGCATTCTAGCGTGAAGTGCGGGCGCGTGCTTGCCAGGCAGCTGGAGCTGTGCAAAACGCTACCCCCGAAACGCTGCGGAAATATTGGAAACACACTCGCTACAAACGAACTTCCGTAACAAACTGTCAACGTTTGCGCCATAAGGTTTGCCCTGTACCGCAAGACGGCCGCACCGCGGCCAGCGAAAAGGGGGACACCATGTTTAGCATCAACAACGTACTTAACCGCAGGAGTTTCTTGGCTGGCGCCGCGGCGCTCGGCAGCACCGCCGCACTCGCTGGTTGTTCGTCGGGTGGCTCGGACGGCGGCTCCGCCGATGACGGCAAGACCTTCAAGATCGGTGTCATCGGCCCTCTGACCGGTGCCGCGGCAACCTATGGCGTTTCGGCCGAGAAGGGTGCCAAGCTCGCCGCCAAGGATTTCTCGACCAAGGACCTCAAGCTCTCGCTTAAGTCCGAGGATGACGTCGCTGACGGCGAGAAGGCCATCAACGCCTTCAATACCCTGTGCGACTGGGGCATGCAGGCGCTCGTCGGCCCCGTCACGACCGGTGCCGCCGTCGCTGTCTCGGGCGAGATTGCCGACGATATGCTCATGGTCACGCCCTCTGCTTCGTCCCTCGACGTCACCAAGGACAAGACCACGGTTTTCCAGGTTTGCTTTACCGACCCCACCATGGGCGCGAGTGCTGCCAAGTTTTTGGCCGAGAAGTATGCAGACGCCAAGATCGCCCTGTTCTACAACTCCGGCGATACGTATAGCTCGGGCGTTGCCGACGCTTTTGCCGAGCAGGCCAAGGCATCCAAGCTCGACATCGTCGATACCGAGACCTTTAAGGACGACTCTTCCACGAGCTTTACCAACCAGCTCACCAAGGCCAAGGAGGCCGGCGCCACGCTTATCTTTGCGCCGATCTACTACACGCCGGCGTCCGTTTTGCTCAAGAACGCCAAGGACATGGGCTACGACATGACCCTCATGGGCACCGACGGCATGGACGGTCTGCTCTCCGTTGAGGGCTTCGATACCTCTCTTGCCGAGGGCGTGCTGCTCATGACCCCGTTCTCTGCCGACGATGAGAAGAACGCCGACTTCGTCAAGGCCTATAAGGACGCCTACGACGAGACGCCCAACCAGTTCGCCGCCGATGCCTATGACTGCGTCCATGCGATTGTCGAGGCTATCGATAAGGCAGACATCGACATTACGGCCGACGGCGCCGACATTGCCGGCGATCTTGCCAAGGCCATGCGCAAGATCAAGATCGAGGGTCTGACGGGCGAGCTCACGTGGAACGACGAGGGCCAAGTCGAGAAGCCCGCTACAGCCTATGTGATCCAGGACGGCAAGTACATCGCCGCCTAAGTGCGCATAAAGCGCTACCGGTGAGGCCGTTTTAATCAGGGCGGGGACGCTTGTAACAGAATGGAAACATTACTTTCACACAATAAAGTGGCTAAACTGCATAAACCAATAGAAATACGCATAATTATGGATAAACGGACAAAACAAAAGAAAAGTTGAAATAATCGCCACTTTTCTCAACTAAAGCGTCTACTATTTTGCGAACGCCGAACACGGCGAAGGATGGCCTGTTGGGTAACCGAAACCCGACGAGATTTGAGAGGAGAGCCGCATGTCGAGCCTCACCGGTAAGTCATTGAACCCTGTTATGAATCGCAGGAGCGTTATCGCGAGCGCAGCAGGTCTGGGGGCGATGTCCATTCTAGCTGGCTGCTCCTCCAACGGCGGCGACAGCGGTTCCGCTTCGGGCGACGCTTCGTTTAAGATCGGCACCATCGGCCCGCTGACCGGTGCCGCCGCGTCTTACGGCAAGTCCGTTACCCAGGGCGTCGAGCTTGGCTGCAAGGACTTCTCCACCAAGGAGCTGCCGCTTGCCAGCAAGGCCGAGGATGATCAGGCCGATGGCGAGAAGGCCGTCAACGCCTTCAACACCCTGCTCGACTGGGGCATGCAGGCCCTCGTCGGCCCAACCACCACGGGTGCGTCGGTTGCCGTTGCCGCCGAGTGCGGAAACGACCCCAAGACGTTCATGATCACTCCGTCCGCGTCCTCCGAGGACGTCACTGACGGCAAGGATTGCGTCTTCCAGGTTTGCTTCACCGATCCCAACCAGGGCGTCAACGCTGCCAAGTTCCTGGCGCAGAAGTATGCGGACGAGAAGTTCGTGCTGTTCTATAACTCCGGCGACGCTTATTCTTCGGGTGTCGCGGATGCCTTTAAGGCCCAGGCCGCTGAGTCCAAGCTCGAGGTTGTCGACGAGGAGACCTTTAAGGACGACTCCGCCACGAGCTTTACCAACCAGCTGACCAAGGCCAAGCAGGCCGGCGCCACCATGATCTTTGCACCAATCTACTACACGCCGGCGTCCGTCCTGCTCAAGAACGCCAAGGACATGGGCTACGACGTCAAGATGATGGGCTGCGACGGCATGGACGGCATCCTGGGCGTTGAGGGCTTCGACACTTCTCTTGCCGAGGGCCTGCTGCTCATGACCCCGTTCTCCGCCGACGACGAGAAGAACGCCGACTTCGTCAACGCTTACAAGGATAAGTACGGCGATACCCCCGACCAGTTTGCCGCCGACGCCTACGATGGCGTGCACGCGGTGGCCGAGGCCCTCAAGGAGGCCGGTCTTGGTGTCGACGCCGACCCGACCGAGGTCGCCGAGAAGCTGCCCAAGGCTATGCTCAAGATTACCGTTGACGGTCTGACCGGCAAGCTCACCTGGAACGATAAGGGCCAGGTCCAGAAGGACCCCACGGCGTACGTCATCACCGACGGCAAGTACGTACAGGCCTAATAAGCCGCCTTACATAGAGCGGTTTTGATCCCAAGCAGGGGAGGTTTGGCCTTCCCTGCTTGCTTGGTATCTAGGGACAGTGTAACGTCCCTGTTTCATACATTAACTGGAAACCTATTCGAAAGGGGGATGTGGAACATGACGGTCTTTATCCAATACCTGGTCAACGGCCTGTCCATGGGCAGCGTCTACGCCATCATCGCGTTGGGCTACACCATGGTCTACGGTATCGCCAAGATGCTGAACTTCGCTCACGGCGACGTTATCATGGTCGGTGCCTATGTCTCGTTCTGTGCCACGTCGTATCTCGGCCTCCCGGGCTGGGCATCTGTAATTCTCTCTTGTGTGGTCTGCACCGTTCTCGGTGTTCTCATCGAGGGTCTGGCATACAAGCCGCTGCGTCAGGCGGGCCCGCTGGCCGTTCTGATCACGGCCATCGGCGTGTCTTACTTCCTGCAGAACGCCGCGCAGCTTCTGTGGGGCGCCACGCCCAAGAACTTCACTTCGCTCGTCACCTTCCAGGTGCCGGAGTTCTTGGCCAAGTTCAATGTAAGCGCCGTTTCGCTCGTCACCATCGTCGCCTGCCTGGTTATCATGGCCGGTCTGATGTTCTTTACAGGTAAGACCAAGATGGGCAAGGCCATGCGCGCCGTGTCCGAGGACAAGGCAGCCGCTCAGCTCATGGGCATCAACGTCAACCGTACCATCTCGATGACGTTTGCCATCGGCTCCGCCCTTGCCGCCATCGCCGGTGTGCTCCTGTGCTCCTACTCGCCGGTCCTGCAACCCACCACGGGCGCCATGCCTGGCATCAAGGCCTTCGACGCCGCCGTCTTCGGCGGTATCGGCTCCATCCCCGGTGCCTTTGTCGGTGGCATTCTCATCGGCATCATCGAGGCGATGGCACAGGCTTACATTTCCACGAGCCTTGCCAACTCCATCGTCTTTGGTGTTTTGATCATCGTCCTGCTCGTCAAGCCTGCCGGCCTCTTGGGCAAGTACGTCCCCGAGAAGGTGTAGGTGAGCGTTATGAAGTTTCTTAAAGACAAGCAGACGCGTCACGACTTTGTTACGTACGCCATGTGCCTTGTGGCGTTCGCCATCGTGTTCTTTATGCAGTCCAACCATATGATTCCGCGCATGATCGCCGGTCAGCTGGTTCCCATCACGGCCTATATCGTCATGGCCATCTCCCTTAACCTCGTCGTCGGCATCGCGGGCGACTTGTCGCTGGGCCACGCGGGCTTTATGAGCGTCGGCGCCTATACGGGCATCGTTACCGCGGTCGCGCTGGAGAGCGCCGTTCCCTCCGATCCGGTGCGCCTTATCATCAGCATCGTGGTCGGTGCCATCGCTGCCGCCATCCTGGGCTTCTTGATCGGCATCCCGGTCCTTCGCCTGAGCGGCGATTACCTGGCTATCGTGACGCTGGCCTTTGGCGAGATCATCAAAGAGATCGTCACCTGCCTTATCGTGGGCGTCGACTCCCGCGGCCTGCATGTGATCTTTAACATCACAGGTAACTCCACGATCGACGACCTGCACCTGCTCGAGGACGGCACCGCCATCATCAAGGGCGCGCAGGGCGCATCGGGCGTGTCGACGTACTCGACCTTCCTCGCCGGTGCCATCCTGGTCATGGTCGCACTCGTGATCGTGCTCAACCTGGTTCGCAGCCGTACCGGCCGTGCCATTATGGCCGTGCGCGACAACAAGATCGCTGCCGAGTCCGTGGGCATCTCCGTCACCGAGTACCGCATGATCGCCTTCGTGGTTTCCGCCGCTCTCGCCGGCGCTGCCGGAGCCCTCTTCGGCGGTAACTTCTCGCAGCTTTCCGCCACCAAGTTCGACTTCAACACGTCCATCCTCATCCTGGTGTTCGTGGTCCTGGGCGGTCTGGGCAATATGCGCGGCTCCGTCATCGCGGCGGCGTTGCTCACGGTGCTTCCCGAGCTGCTCCGTCAGTTCTCGGACTACCGCATGCTCATCTACGCCATCGTGCTGATTCTGGTCATGATCTTTACCAACAACCCGCAGCTCAAGTCGTTCTTCGCACGCATTAAGGACCGCTTTGCTTCCAAGAAGGAGGTGGCAGCCGATGCCCAGTAAGTTTGAGTTCAACAAGGGCAAGATGGTCCCGTATCCTTCTGGCGCCATCGTTCCCGACCGCGACCTGGGCCAGCGCCCGGCGCTCGAGTGCATCCACTTGGGCATTGAATTTGGCGGCCTTAAGGCAGTCGACGACTTTAGCCTGACCATCGGTAAGACCGAGATCGCCGGTCTGATCGGTCCCAACGGTGCCGGTAAGACCACGGTCTTCAACCTGCTCACCAAGGTGTACCAGCCCACGCACGGTACTATCCTGCTCGACGGCGAGGACACCTCGGGCAAGTCGGTCTATCAGGTCAACCGTATGGGTATCGCCCGTACGTTCCAGAACATTCGCCTGTTCAACACCATGACGGTGGAGGACAACGTTAAGGTCGGCCTGCACAACCAGGAACGCTACTCTGGTTTTGAGGGCGTGCTGCGTCTGCCGACGTACTGGAAGCACGAGAAGGCCGCCCACGAGCGCGCCATGGAGCTGCTGTCCATCTTTGATATGGAGCACCTGGCAAACGAGCAGGCCGGCTCGCTGCCTTACGGCGCCCAGCGTCGTCTGGAGATCGTCCGCGCGCTTGCCACCAACCCCAAACTGCTGCTGCTCGACGAGCCTGCCGCCGGCATGAACCCGTCCGAGACCGCGGAGCTCATGGAGAACATCGTCAAGATCCGCGACACCTTTGGCATCGCCATTATGCTTATCGAGCATGATATGTCGCTCGTCATGAACATCTGCGAGGGCATCTGCGTGCTCAACTTTGGTAAGGTCATCGCCAAGGGCACGGCCGAGGAGATCCAGAACAACGATGCCGTAATTGAGGCATATCTGGGCAAGCAGGATAAGGGGGAGAACTAAATGGCAGAGCCGATGCTTTCCGTCTACAACATCAACGTCTGGTACGGCGCTATCCACGCCATCAAGGACATCTCCTTTAACGTCAACGAGGGCGAGATCGTGGCCCTGATCGGCGCGAACGGCGCCGGTAAGTCCACGACGCTTAAAACCGTCTCGGGCCTGCTGCGTTCCAAGACCGGCTCCATCAAGTTTATGGGCGAGGACATTACCCATACGCCTGCCGATAAACTGGTGGGCAAGGGCCTGGCCCAGGTTCCCGAGGGCCGTCGCGCCTTTTTGCAGATGACGGTCGAGGAGAACCTGGAGATGGGCGCCTACACGCAGCCCAAGTCCACGGTGGCTCCGGGCCTTGAGCGCGTCTACGAGCAGTTCCCGCGCCTTAAGGAGCGCCGTCGCCAGGTCGCCGGCACCCTTTCGGGCGGCGAACAGCAGATGCTCGTTATGGGGCGCGCCCTTATGAGCAACCCCAAGCTGCTCATGCTCGATGAGCCTTCCATGGGTCTGGCGCCGATTCTGATTGAGCAGATCTTCCAGATTGTCGAGGACCTGCACAAGGCCGGTACCACGGTGCTTCTGGTCGAGCAGAACGCCCAGATGGCGCTTTCAATCGCCACGCGCGGCTACGTGCTCGAGACCGGCAAGATCACCATGACCGGCACCGGCCAAGAGCTCCTGCACGACGACAACGTCCGCAAGGCTTACCTGGGCGGCTAGGGACTTCCGCCGTTCTGCCGAACGGCGGACCGGCCGACGCTGCGCGGGCGCCCTGATCGACGTGCCGAAGCTCCTCACCCTTGGGGCTATGCCGCGGTACGAGGCCAGGTGGTCATGGTCCGGGAACCTCGCGATGTCGAATGACACCGCGAGGTTCGCCGCCGTCCTCGGCGGCCTCGACCCCCGAGTGGGCGATCCCCACGCGCTAACGCCTGCAAACAAGGGGATTGCCAAGACGCCGCCGGGCACCTCCGTCATAGACGTGGAAGTGCGGCCGCGCTGAAGCACTGCGCGGTGTCTGCTCGCTTATGTGCGCATCACGAAGGAAGACCAGATCGGTGAGCGGGATTGGCCCGAAGTCGAGAGATTCCCATCAGCCTCTCGTCGGTCGATGACCGGTTCACCACGCAGGAAGAGCGTGACGGAAGGTCTCGCAAAAAGGCTCCGAGCGCGGCGTGCTCATGCCCGTCGTGGTGCGCCCGAAGGGGGGGGACGGCTGCTACGAGCTCGATCATTTGCGAGGAGAAGACGAACCAGTCGTTGCAGATCCAATATGGATCTCGCCGACCTCGGCAAGCTGCTCGATGAGTGGAAGCCCTGTCGGGTCGTCTATTTCAACACCACCCAGAATGATGGTGTCATCGCGCAGGTCGATCTGCGTGTTGAGCACAGCGAGGTTAAAGCCGGAGGCCACAAATCCGATAGCAGCCAGGACGAGCCCCGTGGCAACAAGCCCACCCGCTACGGCAAGGTAAATCCTTTTTACGCTGGACATGTTTGCACTCCTTCCTATGCCGTGAGCGGCGCCGCTTCGGCGCCCATGCGGCTCTTATTGCCTCGATCTTTCCAGAAGGGCGAAACGGCTTTCTTCGCCCAAAGGGCAGAGAGGCGCGCGATCTGCTTGGACGCCGTCCAGGCGCCGGCTCCCGTGAGGAGCGCCACACCGATGGAAGCGAATCCCATTCCCATCGAGGCCAAAACGTACGGAACATGCCCGATAATGATGCCGTCCACGGCGAACAGGAGCCCTACCAGGCCCGCGCCCCCGAATGCCGCGGCCACGATCCACACGCAGAGCGCAAGAACCCAAATACAGATGTAGACTGCAGCGGCAACGGCGACGAACGCGAGCAGCAGCGGAATCCATACCGGAGAGCCCACGATGGCGAGCGCCCATAGAAGTGCCGTGCTCTTGCGCTTGGTCCTCGCGATCGCGCGCGGCACGGCGGGCAGTTCGTCGAGCGTTGCCTCGGCGACCTCACCGGGCGTGCCCATGGCGGCCACAGCCTCGGCCTCCGTCATGCCGTCCTCCATACGGTCGGCGATGGCCTCCGCGTAGAACTCCTGCGTTTCCTTTACCTGATCTGCCGGCAGGCAGGCCAGAAGCTCGCCCAGCCGGTTCAAGAACTCATCGCGCGTCATGGTGCGCCCCCTCCACGTAACGGTAGATCTCCTGCACGGATGGCCATTCGGCGAGGAACTCGGCGATACGCTCGCGCCCGGCGTCCGTGATGCGGTAGTACCTCCGCAGCCGCCCGTTGTGCTCGGCGGAGCGCGCGGTGATGCAGCCCGCCTTCTCCAGGCGCTTGAGCAACGGATAGAGCGTGGATTCCGTGAGCCCCATACTCGCGGGCACGTCCTTCACGATCTGATAGCCGTAGGATTCCTCGCCCGAGACGGCCGCGAGCACGCAGGCCTCGAGGAAGCCGCGCTTCATCTGTGCCTCCATCCGCACACCTCCTTTCGTAGTATACTGTGTAACACCTACTATATGAAACATAGTATATGATGTCAACAGTTGTCGTATAGGGAGTCCGGTCTGTCTGTCCCCTGCGGGTACTCATTGGGGACGTACTTAAATGAGTACCCATCGCTCAAGGTGGCACCTGGGGACGTTCCTTATGTGCCGGCACTTTGGGACACTCCTTGTCAAGGTTTTGTTCCATCGTGCGGGTTGCTGTTTAACGTGCGACAATGCCGTGTGGAAATCGAAATGTCTCCTGGGGGCTATCTATGCTGTACGAGTTTTGTGCCGAGAACTTTGAGCGAGTGCCGGCGGCCATCGAGGCCGGTGCGGGGCGCATTGAGCTGTGCGACAACCTCGCCGTCGGTGGCACCACGCCTTCCGCCGGCGTTATCAGCGCTACGGTCAGCTATGCTCACGAGCATGACGCGCGAGTGATGTGCATGATTCGCCCGCGTGGCGGTGACTTTCACTACAACCAGGACGAGCTGCGCATGATGGAGATGGACTTGGGTCTTGCCGTGAGCGCCGGCGTTGACGGCCTGGTCTTTGGCTGCTGCAAGCCCTGTGCCGGCGGCTGGGCGCTCGACGAGCTCACCCTCGGCGCCCTCGTGATGGCTACGGGCTGCGCGACCGAGGAGTGCAAGCGCGGGGCCATCGATATCACCTTCCACATGGCCTTTGACCAGCTTTCGCTCGAGGCTCAGCTCGATGCCATTGACACACTCGCCGACTGCGGCATCACGCGCATCCTGACGCATGGTGGTGCTGCTGGAACGCCGATCGAGGACAACCTGGAGTACCTGTCGCGTCTTGTCGAGTATGCGGGCGACCGCCTGACCATCCTTCCCGGCGGCGGCATTTCTACGGCCAACCGCGATACCGTGGCGGCGGCATTGAGCGTCTCCGAGCTCCATGGCACCAAGATCGTGCAGTTGGAGGTATAACCCGTGGCGCTGGTATTTGACGTTCAGCAGGCGAACGGTAAGCCCGACGATAATCGTCGCCCTGGCACCGCGTGCCCCTTTTGCGACACGGAGGGGCTCGCCAACATCATCGAGCGCGATGGTGACTGCATCTGGCTCGAGAATAAGTTCAAGACCTTGCGGGCCACCCGTCAGACCGTATTGATCGAGTCGGCCAATCACGACGCCGACCTGGCGACCTATGAACCGGATGAGCTGCATCATGTGATGCGGTTTGCCCTGGGCTGTTGGCAGCAGATGATCGATTCCCAACAGTACCTCAGCGTGCTCATGTACAAGAACAAAGGCCCGCTTTCGGGCGGCAGCCTCGTCCATCCTCACATGCAGATTGTGGGTTTGGAGCAGGAAGACGGCTATGCTTCGCTGACTTCCGCCAATTTCGAAGGCATCAATGTCTGGCGGCAGGGGAGAATCTCGGTCAACATCTCAACCGAGCCGATCATGGGATTCTTTGAGGTCAACGTCTCGGCTCCACAGGGAATCGCCGCCAGCGACGACGCCCGCGACCAAGCCGAAGCGGACCTGTTTGCCGATGCGATTCAGGTGGCCCTGCGCTATATCCTGCACGAACACCACGGCGGTCGCGCGGAGTCGTACAACTTGTTCTTCTACCACATGGACGGCCGGACCATTGCCAAGGCGTTGCCACGTTGGGTGGTATCGCCCTACTTCGTGGGCTATCGTCTGGCCCAGGTTAATGCCGAGACCACGCTCTATATCGATGCTGAGCGCCTACGCGCGCATCTGGAAACGCTCGTATAGCAAGGCGAGCGCCTGCGAAAAGTGTGCTGCCTAGCGTGCCATCGCGTCGCGCCCAGCCTTGACCCGCTTGCGCTGCTTGGCGCGCTCCTCGCCGGTCAGTCGCTCAAAGAGATGTCCGATAACCGAGGCGAGCACCTGCTGAAACAGCGTTCCGCACATGACGGGAAACACGACCTCGCCGGGAAAATACTGCGTGGCGATGACGGCGCCCGAAGAGATATTGCGCATGCCGCAGGTAAAGCACATGGTGGTCGTCTCGCTATACGGCAGGTGCAACGCGCGGGCGACCAGAATGCCGACGACAAAGCCGCTGATGGCGAAGGTCAAAATAAAGAGGGCAACTTCCAGGCGCACCGCATTCATGTGTAGCACGTACTCGCTCATGGCGGTGGAGTTGGAGGCGATGACACCCATCATCATAAACTTGCAGGCGGGCGAAAGCGCGGGGGAGAGTTTCTCGTGTCCCCATCCGCGCGTGAACTCGTTGATCACGATGCCGAGCACGGCGGGGATGGCGATCATAAAGGCCATGTTCTGCATCATGCCCGTAACATCGATTGCAACGGTGGCACCCAGCAGGAGCTTAAGCGTGAGCGGAATCGTGACGGGCGAGATGACCGAGGACGTCAGGATGATGGTGAGCGCGAGCGGGCCGTTGCCGCCGAACATACTGATCCACATAAAGGCGGTGACTGCCACGGGTACGCTGTACTCGAGCACGATGCCGCAGACAAGGTTGGGGTTGGAGCCAAAGAATAACGATCCCATGGCATAGGCTGCGATAGGGATAAGCACCGCCGAGACGAGTAACGCCAAGACCAGGTGCAGCGGACGGCGGAACACCTCGGTTACCTGGTGAAAGGTGTTGCTGAGCGCACCCTGAAACGTCATAAAGGCAAACAGGGTGGGAACGATGGGCTTGAGTACGCCAATCTGTTGGGGAAAGAGCACGCCGAGCGCCACGCAAATCGGAACGATGACCTGCATGTGCCCCGCGAGAAACTTGCCCAGTCCAACCCATTGCTTCATATGCGCTTGTGACTCCCTTTGCCCGTGAATCCGTTTTGAATGGATATGCTAGACGCTCGCATGCGTCCGTGCGTCAGAAACGCTCGAATATTTCGAGGCTATTACCGGCATCGTTTACCGAAACCGCGGCGTGCTGCGGCGATTTGCGTCTGCTCTGCACGGTATAATAAATCCGTTCAACAGATCTGCCTGCCGAAGCGGGCATACACAGAGGACTCATCGCTATGAACCGTGAGAGGTATCGCGGCGACCTGCCCCTATCGGGGGTGGGCGCCTATGTCATCGCTTAAGACGACGCATCGCTGGGCGGTCGCTCGGCAAAACCCCGAGCTCGAAAAGGAGCTTTCGGCTGGCTTGGGCATACCCGGGCTGGTGGCGCGCATTATGGTCGCGCACGGCATTACATCCATCGAAGAAGGCCAACTGTTTTTGACGCCTTCGCTCGATCGCGACTGGGCGGACCCGCTCGTTATTCCGGGCATGGCGGTCGTCGCCGACCGCGTTGAGCGTGCTATTCACAGCCACGAGCGCATCGCCGTCTTTGGCGATTTTGACGTCGACGGCATTACGTCGACTTGTCTGTTGACCGAGGCGCTACGTTCGTTTGGCGCCAACGTCACGCCGTTTATCCCGCATCGCTTTGACGAGGGCTACGGCCTGTCGCGTGCGGCGCTCGACCGCGTCAACGAGCTCGCCCAACCCAACCTGATTGTGACCGTCGATAACGGTATTGCCGCCAAGGAAGAGGTTTCCTATCTGGAGAGCCTGGGGATCGATTTGGTGGTCACGGACCATCACGAGCCCTCCGACCAGGTGCCGCAGGGCGTGCCCTTGACCGACCCCAAGCTCGAGGACGAGGGTCCCTCGCGTGAGCTTGCCGGTGCCGGCGTGGCACTCAAGCTGGTGCAGGTTCTGGGCGAGCGTTTGGGCAAGCCGTCGTATTGGCGTTCGCTGATAGAGGTCGCGGCGCTGGGCACCGTGTCCGACATGATGCCGCTCACGCCCGAGAACCGCGCGTTGGTCGCCGAGGGCATCCAGCAGATGCGCGTGACGGCTCGTCCCGGCTACATCGCGCTGGCAGCGCTCGCCAAGGCCGACCTCTCTAGCATTACGGCCGATGGCCTGTCGTTTTCGCTCATTCCCCGCTTGAACGCCGCCGGTCGCATGGCCGATCCCAAGCTGGCGCTCGACCTGCTGCTTGCCCGCGATCCTATCGAGGCAAGCGCGCTGGCGGCCGAGCTCGAGGAGATCAACCGTCAGCGCCGCGAGATCGAAGCGGAGCTCACACGCGACGCCATGGCAAAGGTCGAGGAGACTTATGATGGCGGTCGCGCAATCGTCGTGGGTGGCGAGGGCTGGCACGAGGGCGTCAAGGGTATCGTAGCGAGCCGTCTGACCAACCGTTATCACGTGCCGGCGCTGCTCTTTTCGATCGAGGACGGCGTTGCACGCGGATCGGGCCGCTCGGTGGGCAAGGTCAACCTGTTCGATGCCGTAGAGCGCTGCTCGGATCTGCTGATTCGCCGCGGCGGGCATGCGGGTGCGGTGGGCGTGACCATCGAGGCGTCCAAGCTCGACGAGTTCCGTCGTCGCCTTTCGGCCGTGCTATCGGAGCTTCCCGCCGATGACTTTGAGGACACTGACGAGGTTGCCGCCACCGTTGACCTCTCCGAGCTAAATATCGAGACTATCGAGCAGATTTCTCGTCTTGAGCCGTTTGGCCAGGGCAATAAGGTGCCGCTGTTGGCGGCCGAGGGCGTGACGATGTGCGATCGCGCCGTGGTGGGCAAAACCGGCGAGCACATGCGCTTTGTGGCGACTGATGGCGCCGCGAGTGTGCCGGCCATCATGTTCCGCGTGCCGCAGATCGATAGGCTCATCAATTGCGACAGCGCCGTCGACTTGGTATTCGAGGCCGTGGCCGAGCATTGGCAGGGACGCGTGAAGCCCAAGCTCATGATCAAGGATGTCTTGGTGCGTGATACCACGGCGCCCAATATCGACGATCCGGCGTGCGAGCTTCGTCGCGGCGTGCAACCGGCGGACTTAGGCCCGCGCCTGGAGTCGCGTAAACGCGAGACGCTCGCCCAGCTTTCTTATACCGAGCTCACGCGCTCGCTTATCCATAGCTTTATCGGCTCGAACCAGCCACATCGCGCGCAGGTCGAGGCACTCGACGCGCTCGCCGACCACCAGAGCGTTTTGGCCGTTATGGGGACGGGACGTGGTAAGTCTCTGATTTTCCACGTGCACGCCGCACGCGAGGCGGTCCTTCGCGGTCGCGCGAGCATCTTTGTCTATCCGCTGCGCGCGCTCGTTGCCGACCAGGCCTATCATCTTTCATCGACGATGGCTGCGCTCGGCATTGGCGTGGGCGTGTTGACCGGCGAGACCGTGGAGGCAGCGCGCGATGACGTGTTTGCCGGCCTGGCTTCGGGCCGCACCGGCATCGTGCTCACGACGCCGGAGTTCCTGTCTATTCACCGAGACCGCTTTGCTCGCTCGGGTCGTATCGGGTTTGTCGTTATCGACGAGGCGCATCATGCCGGTCTTGCCAAGGGCGGCGACCGTAGCGCATACCTCGACATGCCCGACATCCTCAAGGCCCTGGGCGATCCGGTCGTTATGGCGGCGACGGCCACCGCGACGGCTCCGGTCGTGGCGGAGCTTGCCCGCGTGTTGCCGATTACCCGTACGGTGGTCGACGAGACCGTGCGCGAGAACTTGCGGCTCGAGGACGACCGCGATCTTGCGAGCCGCGAAAACCGCCTGGTGTCCATCGTCGCGACGGGGGAGAAGACCGTCATCTACGTTAACTCGCGTGATCAGTCCGTGGTGCTTGCCAAGACGCTACGCAAACGCGTTCCCGACTACGCGTCGCATATCGCCTTTTACAACGCGGGCCTTACGCGCACCGACCGCCATCGCGTAGAGGAGGCGTTTCGTGACGGATGCCTCAGCTGCATCGTCTCGACCTCTGCCTTTGGCGAGGGCGTCAACCTTCCCGATATTCGCCATGTCGTGCTCTACCACATGCCGTTTGGCGCGATTGAGTTTAACCAGATGAGCGGCCGCGCCGGTCGCGATGGCCAGCCCGCCGTGATCCACCTGCTCTATTCGTCGCGCGACGCCCGCATTAACGAGCGCCTACTCGACTGCTATGCGCCCGAGCGCGACGAGCTCGTCACGCTCTATCGCGCGCTGCAAACCATGTGGCGCTCCAACCGCGGCAAGACCGGGGACGATTCCTTTAGCGCGAGCGATATCGACATCGCGCAGATGTGCCTTGCCATCGATGCTCGCACGCCGGTCGACGAGCGCTCGGTGGAGAGTGGCCTGGGAATCTTCGAAGAGCTTGGTTTCTGTCGCGTTTCGGGGTTTGACGACACCCGTCGCATCGCGATGGCCGAAAACCCCGGCCGTGTGCAATTGAGCAGGTCAATTCGCTATTTGGAGGGGTTGCGTTCGCGCATGGAGTTCTCGGCTTTCCGGAGTTGGGCGCTCGATTCGTGCGCTTCTGATATGCTAGCCAAAGTTAACCGCCCGATCGTACCGCGGGCCTAGGGGAAGGGGACCTCGATGGATGCCGCAGCCCGTACCGCCCATGATTCCACCCTCCAGCCGTTCTCGGAGATGGAGCACTATAAGCATGCCGATGAGCTGCCGCCCGAGATTATGGCGGACAGCTACGACAAGCTGGAGCGCCTGTGCCTCAAATATATGAATCAGGACGACTTTTCTAAGGTGGAGCAGGCCTATTGCTTTGCTGCCGAGAAGCACTGCAACCAAAAGCGCCGCTCGGGTGAGATGTACATCAACCATCCCGTCGAGGTGGCCATCATTTTGGCCGATCTCAAGATGGACTGCGATGTGGTGTGCGCCGCGCTGCTGCACGATACCGTCGAGGATACCGAGACCTCGCTTGCTGATGTTTCCGGCCTGTTTGGCGATACGGTGGCCGAGCTCGTCGATGGCGTGACCAAGCTCACCAACATCGAAGTCGACAGCATGGACGAGAAACAGGCGCTCACGCTGCGCAAGATGTTCCTCGCCATGTCCAAGGACATCCGCGTTATCATCGTCAAACTCGCCGACCGCCTGCATAATATGCGCACGCTCGCCGCCCTGCGCGAGGACCGTCGCCTGTTTAAGGCACGCGAGACTATGGACGTGTACGCGCCCCTGGCCGACCGCCTGGGCATGAGCTCTATTAAGTGGGAGCTCGAGGATCTGTCCTTCTTCTATTTGGAGCCCGACGCCTACCAGCGCATCGCGCGCATGGTGGCAGAGTCGCGTGAGGTTCGCGAGCGCTATCTGGCCGAGACTATCAAGACGCTCACCGATGAACTCAACCGCATTGGCCTGGAGGGCTTCCAGATCAACGGCCGCTCCAAGCACTATTGGTCCATCTACCAAAAGATGAAGCGCAAAGGCAAGGAATTCTCCGAGATTTATGACTTGGTGGCGCTGCGCGTCATCACTCATTCGGTGCGCGATTGCTATTCCACGCTCGGTGCGGTGCATACGCTGTGGCACCCCATGCCCGGTCGCTTTAAAGACTATATCGCCATGCCCAAGGTCAATAACTATCAGTCGCTTCATACGACGGTTATCGGCCCCACGGCCCGTCCGCTCGAGATTCAGATTCGAACCTACGAGATGCACGAGCAGGCCGAGTACGGCATCGCCGCCCACTGGCTGTACAAGAAGTCGGGCGGATCGTCTGCTTCAAAGACCAATGATGCCCAGCGTCTGGACGACCAGATAAACTGGCTCAAGCATTCGCTCGATTGGGCAGCGTCTGATGAGATTACCGATGCCAAGGAATACCTGCACTCGTTGAAGGTCGACCTCTTCGACCAGGAGATCTTTGTCTTTACGCCCAAGGGCGAGGTCATGGCGCTTCGTGCCGGCTCCACGCCGCTCGACTTTGCCTATGCCGTTCACACCGAGGTGGGCAACCACTGCGTCGGCGCTAAGATCAACGGTGCGGTCGCGCCGCTCACGCATGAGATCAAGACGGGCGACCGCGTTGAAATCCTGACCAATAAGAGTTCCAAGCCGTCGCGCGATTGGCTCAAGATCGTCAAGACACCTTCGGCCAAGTCGAAGATTCGCCGTTACTTCGCTGCCGCGACCAAAGACGATGACGCTGCCGCCGGCCGCGATATACTGGCCAAGGACCTGCGCAAGCGCGGGTACGGCATCTCTACGCCGCGATCTACGCGTGCGCTCAATGCCGTGGCAGAGCAGTTTAACTACAAGCAGCTCGAGGACCTGTTCGCAGCCGTTGGGGCGGGCAAAGTCGCCCCGCGTGCCGTGGGCAACAAAGTCGAGCAGATCTTGGATCCCAAGCCCGAGGAGCAGCTCGCCAAGGCCGAGGCCATTGCCGAGGTCGTGAAGCAGCCCGCGCGCGGATCCAACCGCAAGCCCCAAAAGCGTGGCAAGAGCGCCAGCAACGGTATCATCGTCAAGGGCGAGAGCAACAGCGGCTTGCTGGTTCGTCTGGCGCATTGTTGCAACCCCGTGACGGGCGACGATATCGTGGGCTTCATCACGCGCGGCCGCGGCGTCTCGGTGCACCGTGCCAACTGCCCCAACGTCAAGGGTCTTATGGAACACCCCGAGCGCATGATTGACGTTGAGTGGGACGGCGCTGCCGATACCCTGTTCCAGGTTGAGATCGTGGTCGAGTGCCTGGACCGCATGGGCCTTCTCAAGGATGTCACCATTGCCATTGGCGATGCGGGCGGCAATATCCTTTCTGCCGCCACGTCGACCAACCGCGAGGGTATTGCAACCCTGCGCTTTATGGTCGAGATTTCGGACGCGAGTGGTCTGGATCCGCTGCTGGCTTCCATCAGCAGTGTCGACTCGGTCTATGACGCACGCCGTCTGATGCCGGGTGAGGGTGGAGCTCAGCTCAAGCGTCGCGTTTAGTCGCGACGAACGTGCCACATTATCGATATTCGCTACACTCGAGGCATCGTTTGATGCCTCGAGTTCTATAGAGAGGAGAGGGGCATGAGTGCTGTGTCCTTGGATTTAACTCCCAAGGGATCGGTCGAGATCGAGACGCTCGTAAACGGTCCCATTCAGACCAATAGCTATGCTGTCATTTCGGACAATGAGTGCGTGATTATCGACCCCGCATGGGAAGGCGAGCGCTTGGTGGAGCATATTCGAGCCGAACACCCCGATGTGCAGGTGCTCGGCGCCGTTTGCACGCACGGTCACGCCGACCATGTTGGCGGTGTCGCTGGAGTTCGGGCCGCCGTTGGCGCCGACGCCCTGTACGAGCTGTGTGGCAAGGACGCAGCAGTGCCGCATGCGAATATCGAGGAGCAGCGAGCGATGTGGGGCATCGAGACGCCCGATCCAGGTGAGCCGACGCGGCTGCTTGCCGAGGGCGACACCATTGAGCTGGGCGACATTTGCCTGCAGGTAATTGAGGTGCCCGGGCACACACCGGGCGGCATCGTTCTGTTCGCCGCCACTGAGCAGAGGAACATTGCCTTTGTGGGCGACACCCTATTCCCGGGCAGCCACGGCCGCACCGATCTTGCCGGTGGCGACGAGGCAGCGATTCTGCGCTCGCTCTCCAAGCTCGCCCACATGCTTCCACCCGATACCGTTTGTTTGACTGGCCACGGTCCCTCGACCACTATGGCGCGTGAACTCATGTGCAACCCGTTCATGCGCTAGACAGTTTCCGTTTCCACCCAAGAGACTTCCGACTTCTGGGGAAATCGGGATTGTGGAACACCTTTCATAAACCTTGTATCTTTCTAATTGTCGGATAGATACGGGGAGGTGAAACGTTGGTGTTAGATTCACAGGTTCAAAAAGTACTTGACTACATAGAGGCTAATCACGATGTTTCGCCCGCTCGTCTTTGCGAAGAGTTTGGCGTGAGCGATCGCACGATTCGTACTTATGTCAAGAAGCTCAACGCTGTCCTCGAGCCTCAGGCCCATATCCATAAACACCGTGGCGGGGGTTATACCCTCAATATCAGCGATTGCGACGCATACCGCTCGATCAAGGACGATGCATCCAATGGGGGTCTCAAGTCAATTCCCTCTACGAGCGAGGGGCGCGTTGAGTACTTGCTGAACGACCTGTTGAGTCGCGTCGACTGGATCACCCTGGACGATCTTTCGGAGATCCTCTATGTATCCCGCAATGCTATTTCAGGCGATCTCAAGCGGGTTGAGGCACAGCTGGCCAAGTTCGATCTCAAGCTTGAACGGCGTCCTCATTACGGGATTCGCGTGAGCGGCTCGGAGATGTCGCGTCGCCTCTGCTTGGCAAGCATTACGCTCGACAAGCTTGCAGAGCATCGTGAGAGCGATTCTCAGAACCAGGTGACCCTCGACACGATTGCCACCTGTGTGAATGAGGTCATTGCCGAGGAAGGCTTCCAAATCAACTCAGCGGCCTATCAAAACTTGCTGGTTCATATCGCGGTCGCCATTTGGCGAATCCGCGAGCAGTGCTACGTCCCGCTCGAAGCCGAACATATTGAGAAGCTGCGTACAGCGCGCGAGTTTGCGGTGGCCGGTTGTGTGGCTTTGCGTATCGAGAAAGCTTTCGACATTCGGCTCCCAGAGGAGGAGGTTGCCTACATCGCCATTCACCTTGCGGGAAAGCAATCTCTGTATGCTAGTTCCGACGGTGCAGATGAAGGTCTCGTAATTTCCGACGAGGTTTGGGATGTGGTCACTGAGATGCTCGAGTGCATCTGGGATTCCTATCACTTTGATTTTCGCGGCGATCTTGAGCTCCGCATGAACCTCGCGCGTCATATCGTTCCGCTTGCCGTGCGTCTCAAATATCGCATGCATATCGATAATCCGCTGCTTGCCGATATCAAGGAGAGATTCGCGCTCGCGTATTCGATGGCACTCGATTCGTCGGTCATCCTTGCCGAGCACTACGGTAGTCGTCTTTCGGATGACGAGATCGGCTATATCGCACTCGCCTTCGCCTTGGCGCTTGAGCGCCAGAAGAGCGAGGTCCCGCGTAAGAATATCCTCGTAGTGTGCGCGAGCGGACAGGGAAGCGCCAAGCTCCTTGAGTACCGATACCGCCAAGAGTTCGGTGCTCTCGTGGACAAGATTGTGACCTGCGATGCCTCCCATGTCGACAGTATTGATATGACGGGTATCGATTACGTTTTTACCACGGTGCCCCTGCATCGAGCGCTTCCGGTGCCCGTGCGCGAGGTGAGCTTCTTTCTCGATGCCGATGATATGCACGATGTTCGTGAGATTCTTGCCGGTGCAAATGTTACCGGTGACCTTGCACCTTATTTTTCGGCTGACCTTTTTGTCTCCGATATGGTCGCTGCAGACAAGAACGAGGTCATCTCAATTCTATGCGAGCAGGTCGCCGCCATGCGTAACGTGCCTGACGAGTTTAAGCAGCTGGTCATGCGTCGCGAGGAACTCGCGCAGACGAGTTTTGGCAATCAGGTCGCCATGCCCCATTCGGTCAAGGCCGTGACGGACGAGACGTTTGTTTGCGTTGGACTGCTGCGCGAGCCGGTCGAATGGAACGGGCAAGCGGTGCGGGCGGTCTTTCTAGTATCAGTCTCAAAGGCTAAGGACAAGAAGCTTGACCGTTTCTACCGCAGTATGGCCAAGATGCTTACCAGCAAAGAGGCTATCCAGGGGCTTGTCGACAACCAACGATGGGAGACCGTCGTCAAGCTTTTGAATATGTATGGAAAAACAGACAACAACGAGTAGAAGGAGACACCGATGGACGAGAGCAAATATGAAAATGCCCTTCAAATCATCCTGCATGCGGGCAACGCCAAGTCCGCCGCGCTCATGGCAATCGACGCCGCCCATGATGGCGATTTCGAAGAGGCCGAGAAACAGCTCGCCGAGGCGCAGTCCGAGATGAGCGCTGCCCACAAGATGCAGTTCGAGCTCACTCAGGCTGAAGCGAACGGCAATACCGTCGATATCAACATCATCTTGATCCATGCCGAAGACCATCTGACGATGGCCATCATGGCGAGTGATTTTGCCGAGCGCTTTATCGAGCTTTATCGCGATAAGTACGAGGGCAAGTAACCCTAAAATACCGAGTTTGGTCAATCGGGCGCCCAAGATGAGCGCTTTTGAAAGGAGTCCGTTATGAACATCATGTTGGCTTGCTGTGCTGGTATGAGCACCTCGCTCGTTGTGAGCAAGATGGAGGAGGCCGCTAAGGCCCAGGGCAAGGATGATTACAAGATTTGGGCCGTCGAGCAAGGCCAGGTTGCCGAGGAACTCGGAAACTTTGACGTTTTGCTGCTTGGCCCGCAGGTCCGCCATCTTCAGCGCAAGCTCACCAAAGTCGTTGACGGCAAAGCTCCCGTTGCCGTAATCGATCCGGTTGCCTACGGCAGCTGCGATGGCGCCAAGGTCCTCAAGCAGGCGGAGGACCTGGTCGCCAAGGCATAAGGGCTCAATAGCCCAAAATCGCCGCTGTGCGACTAGCACTCGACAGCGGTCTACATCCGAAAGCACGTCATTAACTTTCGAAAGCAGGTACATCATATGGCTTTCTCCGAGAAATTCGAAGATGTGATGATGGTTGTCGCAGAAAAAGTAGGCGACAACGTATATCTCTCCGCAATTAAGGATGCCTTTACCGCGTTTATGCCCTTCGTTATCGTGGGTTCTATGGGCACGCTGCTCAAGACGTTGGTCTCTTCCACCACGACGGGGCTTGCACAATGGGTGCCCGCGCTCGCGGGGCTTGAGCCGGCATTTTCCGCTATCAACTACTGCACCATGTCCTTCATGACGGTGCCCATCACCTTCCTGATTGGCCTTTACCTGGCCCGTGCCAAGAAGGCTCCGGAGTATCCGACGGCGCTCGTCTCCGTGGCGGCCTACATCTCCATGATTTGCACCTCTATCAAGGTCGACGGTGCCGGCACGGCTCTCGAGGCTCCGGTGTCTGGTCTTCTTACCACTCAGATGGGCGCTCAGGGTCTTTTTGTCGGCATGATCACGGCCGTTGTGTTCGGTTCGCTTTTCTGCTGGCTCTCTAAGATCGACCAGATCAAGATCAAGATGCCTCCTTCGGTTCCCTCTGGTATCTCCCAGTCCTTCAACGTTATGATCCCGGTCTTTATTGTCCTCGTCGTGAGCGCTATCTTCGGCCTTGGCTTCCAGGCCCTTACCGGCTCCTATATCAACGATTGGATCTACGGCCTTATGCAGGCTCCGCTCGAGGCGGCCTTCAAGACTCCGGCTGGCGTTGTCATCATCGTTGTCGTGTCCCAGCTCTTCTGGGTTCTCGGTATCCATGGCGGTCTCATTGTTTCCCCGGTGCGCAACCCCATGTTCAATGCCGCAATCGCCGCCAACACCGCCGCCCTTGCCGCTGGCACCATGCCCGATTCTCCGTTCACCATGGGTTTTTGGAACTGCTTCGTTGCTCCCGGTGGCGCCGGTATGACCCTCTGCCTCATCATCGCTATTTTCCTGTGCTCCAAGCGCGATGAGGAAAAGGCTATCGCCAAGCTCGGTTTCCTGCCTGGCATCTGCGGCATCTCCGAGCCCGTCGTCTTCGGTATCCCTCTGGTCTTGAACCCGATCTACGCGATTCCGTTTGCCTTTGGTTCCGGTATCTGCGTCGCCATCGCCATGTTCGCCACCTCTATCGGCTTCCTTCCCTGCAACACCGTTGACGTGCCCTTTGGTGTGCCCATCCTGCTTAATGCCTTTGTTGGCCATGGCTGGCAGGGTGTTGTGGTCCAAGTCGTCGAGCTCGTCGTGGGCGTCCTTATCTGGATCCCCTTCGTCCTCGCCAACAGCAAGCTGGCCAAGAAGGAGCAGGAAGAGGCTGCTCAGGCCTAATGGCTACACCTATCGGCTGTCCGATAATATGCCTGTAACTTCGAGGGGCGCGGTGCACGGGAGCGCCGTGCCCCTCTTTTTAACTAAGGAGATAACTATGAGCTACGTGTTCCCAGAAGGCTTTTTGTGGGGCGGTGCCACTGCCGCCAACCAGTGCGAGGGTGCTTGGGATGTGGATGGCAAGGGCCTTTCGGTCGCCGACTGCACCACCTATAAGCCCAAGGTCGACAAAAAGGACTACGCGGCCCTTCACGGCATCACTGACGAACAGATCAAGGAGGCCGAGGCTTCGACCGATATCCACGTGTACCCCAAGCGTCACGGCATCGACTTCTTTCATCGCTACAAGGAGGACATTGCGCTTTTCCAGGAGATGGGCTTCAAGACGCTGCGCGTATCCATCCAGTGGACTCGCCTGTTCCCCACGGGTACAGAGGAAGAGCCGCTCCAGGCCGGCATCGACTACTACCGCGACCTGTTCCGCACCATGAAGGATGCGGGCATTGAGCCACTTGTGACGCTTCACCACTACGAGATGCCGCTCTATTTGGCAAACCACTACGATGGTTGGGGCAAGCGCGAAGTCATCGACTTCTTCTTGCGCTTCTGCGAAGTCTGCTTCCGCGAGTTTGGAAAGTACGTTACCTATTGGCTCACATTCAATGAGATCGACTCTGTGTTCCGCCACCCCTGGACCACGATCGGCGTTTGCACCGAGCGTTATCCCGAGGATAAGCGCGAGGAGCTTATCTACCAGTGCGTGCACAATCAGTTTGTGGCGAGCGCCCTTGCCACCAAGATGCTGCACGAGATGGTTCCCGGTGCTCAGATGGGCTGCATGGTCACGCGCACCCTCACCTATCCCGAGAACTGCAATCCCAAAAACATGCTGCTTGCGCAGAAGGACAACCGCGATAACTACTTCTATAGCGATGTCCAGGTACTTGGCGAGTATCCGCAGCATGTGCTCAACTATTGGAAGCGCAAGGGCATCCACGTCGAGTTCGGCATGGGTGACGAGGCCATTCTCAAGCAGTATCCGGTCGACTTCGTCTCGTTTTCTTATTACATGTCGATGGTTGACTCCATTGATGCGGACAAGCGCGAGAAAGTCGGAGGAAACCTTGCTACCGGCGTCAAGAACCCCTTCCTGCCCATTTCTGACTGGGGTTGGCAGGTCGACCCCGATGGCCTCACCTACGCGTTGATCGATATGCAGGACCGCTACCATAAGCCGCTCTTTATCGTCGAGAACGGTCTTGGCGCCTACGATAAGGTCAACGAAGACGGCACGATTGACGATGACTATCGCATCGACTACTTCCGTGAGCACATTAAGGCCATCGGCGCTGCTATCGAGGAAGGTGTCGACGTGATGGGCTATACCCCGTGGGGGTGCATCGACCTGGTCTCGATGTCGACGTGCGAAATGGACAAACGGTACGGCTTTATCTATGTTGACCTCGACAATGAGGGCAACGGTACCTATGCACGCTCTAAGAAGAAGAGCTTCGATTGGTACCAGAAGGTTATCGCCACCAACGGTGCTGACCTCGACTAGCTTTCATTCAACAAGTGTGAGGGCCGTCGCGATGACGGCCCGTTTCCTATAGAAAAGAGGACGACCATGGGTGTTTTTCCAAAAGACTTTCTTTGGGGCGGCGCGACTGCTGCCAATCAGTTCGAGGGAGCCTGGGACGTAGACGGCAAGGGTCCGAGTTGCATGGATATGGCCACTAACGGCAACCATCACCACCCGCGCGAGATCACGCCCGAGCTCGACCCCAACAAGCTCTATCCCTGTCACGATGGTGTCGATTTCTACCATCACTACAAAGAGGACATCGCCTTGCTCGCCGAGATGGGATTCAAGGTCTTTCGTTTCTCGATGAACTGGCCTCGCGTCTTCCCAACGGGATTCGAAGATGAGCCCAACGCGGCTGGCCTTGCGTTTTACGATTGCGTGATGGACGAGTGCCATAAGTACGGCATCGAACCGCTCGTGACGCTGAGTCATTACGAGATGCCTTTTGCCATGTGCCAGAAAGTCGATGGCTGGGCTTCGCGCGAGGCTATTGACTGCTACGTGAAGTATGCCAAGACCGTCATGGAGCATTTCAAGGGCAAGTGTCGCTACTGGCTCACGTTCAACGAGATCAATTGCGGCATGATGTCCCTTGGCAACTACATGAGTCTCGGCATTCTGAATCCGGGCTCCTTTGACCTTCGCCATCAGAAAGATGACCCGCAGAAGCGTTTGCAGGCGCTGCACCATCAGTTTGTCGCAAGTGCTCTTGCGGTCAAGGCGGGGCACGAGATCGACCCCGACAACAAGATAGGTTGTATGATTGCCTACATGCTGGCCTATCCGCTCACGCCCAATCCTGCGGACGTCGAGCTTGCCCGCGAGCGTAACCAGTATCGCAACTACTACTGTTCAGATGTCCAAGTGCGCGGCGAGTACCCCTACTTTGCCCAGCGCATCTGGGACGAGGAGGGCGTGACGCTCGATATCACCGACGAGGACCGTAAGATTCTCAAAGAGGGTACGGTCGATTTCTATACGCACAGCTACTATCAGAGCCAGTGCGCAAGCACTGACCCTGCCGAGGAGACGAGCGGTAACCTTCTCGGGGGCGCCAAGAATCCTTACCTCAAGGAGACTGCATGGGAGTGGCCAATCGACCCTATGGGTCTGCGTATCATGCTCAACCAGGTGTACGAGCGCTATCAAATTCCCATTATGGTGGTTGAGAACGGCCTCGGCTGCTGCGACGAGGTCAATCCGGATGGATCCATCGACGACGACTATCGTATCGAGTACTTGCGCGATCACATCAAGGCCATGGCCGAGGCCATCAAGGATGGTGTTGAGGTCTGGGGCTACACGCCTTGGGGCTGCATCGACCTGGTGAGCAATGCCGATGGAGAGATGGCCAAGCGCTACGGGTTTGTTTATGTCGATAAGCACGATGACGGCACCGGTACTATGGAGCGCTCGCGTAAAAAGAGCTTCTACTGGTACAAGAAGGTTATTGAGACCAACGGCGAGGAGCTGTAATGGGAGGAGCGGTTGCCGCGCTTATCAGTCAGATCGTCATCATGTTTATCCTGATGGCGATCGGCTATTTTCTCTACCGCATGAAGATTATCGACCGCAAGGGCACGAGCCAGATGGCCAATGTGGTCATCTATGTGGCGTATCCCTGCATTACGCTGAGAACCCTTATGGTCGACTTCGAACCCAACATGATCCGCGACGCGGGATTTTGCTTTGTGCTTACCGTTGTGGTCACACTAATTTCGATTCCGCTCACGCGTCTGTTTTTTAAAAAGGAGGATGGTGTCGCCCGTTACGGTGCCATCTTCTCCAACAGCGGCTTTATCGGGGTTCCCATTGTTATGGGCGTGTTCGGGTCCGAATACGTCTTCTACCTCTCCATCGGAGTCTCATGCCTCACGTTTTTCATTTGGACGTATGGCGTATGGTTGGTTTCGGGTGATAAGAGCCAGATGTCCTTTAAGAACTGCATTACTAACCCCAATCTCATCATGATCTTGATTGGTCTTGTTTGCTTTTTCTTTTCAATCCATCCGCCCGCGTTGATGGCGACGATTCTCGATGACCTGGGTGCGCTCAATACGGGCCTAGTGATGCTTGTGCTTGGAGCCTATTTGGCGCAGAGCGATATGCGCGCTGTCGTTACGAGCAAAAAGGCCTATCTCGTTAGCTTGGTGAGACTCGTCATCATCCCGGCGATCGTTGTTGGCATATTGGCGCTCTTCCCGTGGATTGATGCCAAGGTTCGCCTCACGATGCTTATCGCTCTCGGTGCACCTGTCGCATCGTTCGCGGCCATCTTGTCCGAGAAATACGGCGGCAACTATAAGTTTGGAATCGGTTTGGTGACGCTGTCCACGATTCTGTCGCTCGTCGCCATGCCCATCATGCTTGAGCTCGCGTCTTTGGTGATCGTATAGCTGGTTGGTATTTGGGGGGTTGACAATAACGTCAACCCCCCAAACTCGTCAACGGCCGTTCTGAGGCGGCAGGCGGTATAAAAAATCGCTAAAGTACCCATATTCGTGAACAAACGAACGTTTATGCCCGGGTGCGCCGTGGTAAAATCTCAGGCGTTATCGGAGCAACCTTACAGGAGGTTTCTTTTATGCTCGTCAACGCAGCAGACATGCTCAAGAAGGCTGAGGCCGGCAAGTACGGTCTCGGTGCCTTCAACACCAACAACCTCGAGTGGACCCTGGCTATTCTCCAGGCCGCCGAGGAGGCCAAGTCTCCGCTGATCCTTCAGTGCACCGCTGGTGCCGCTAAGTGGATGGGCGGTTTCAAGGTCTGCGCCGACATGGTCAAGGCTGCCGTCGAGGCCACGGGCGTTACCGTTCCCGTCGCCCTTCACCTCGATCACGGTTCTTACGAGGACTGCTTCAAGTGCATCGAGGCCGGCTTCACGTCCATCATGTATGACGGCTCTCACGAGGAGACCTTCCAGCTTAACCTCGACCGCACCAAGGAGCTCGTTGAGCTTGCCCACTCCAAGGGCATGTCCATCGAGGCCGAGGTCGGCGGCATCGGCGGCACCGAGGACGGCGTGACCTCCAGCGGCGAGCTCGCTGATCCTGCTGAGTGCAAGCAGATCGCTGACCTGGGCGTCGACTTCCTCGCCTGCGGTATCGGCAACATCCACGGCGTGTACCCTGCCGACTGGGCTGGCCTTTCCTTCGAGCGTCTGGGCGAGATCAAGGCCCAGACCGGCGATCTGCCCCTCGTCCTGCACGGTGGCACCGGCATCCCCGAGGATCAGATCAAGAAGGCCATTTCCCTGGGCATCTCCAAGATCAACGTCAACACCGACCTGCAGCTCGTCTTCGCCAAGGGCGTTCGCGAGTACATCGAGGCTGGCAAGGATCAGCAGGGCAAGGGCTTTGACCCCCGCAAGCTCCTCAAGCCTGGTCGCGACAACATCGTTGCCCGCACCAAGGAGCTCATGGAGGAGTTTGGCTCCGTCAACAAGGCGTAAGTAGCGGTTTAACTTCCCGCCGGAGGCCCCGTTTCCCCTACGCTGTTTCCCTCGCGCTCACCTGGCTTCGCCAGAAGTCGCGCGACGGAATCAGCTCCGGGGAAACGGGGCCTCCTTCGTTAACTCGCTACAGGGTTACTGGGCTAAATTAAGATGGCTACTGGCTTTGCCAGAAGTCGCGCCAAGGAAACAGCTCCGGGGGACGGGGCTTCCTTCGTTTAACGCCGCAGGGTTACTGGGCTGAATTCATTTTTTATAGGCACCGTTTATCAGTGTTGGGGGCTCCTTAATTGGGGCTTTCTTTTTTATCTCGCTACAATGGGCTTCAAGCGTTCTAGTGACTTGGAGTTTTGGTATGGCTGTTATTAATGTGCTGCCTTCGGATGGGAAGGTTATTGACGAGGGCCCAGTTGGTTGCTCTGCTGATGTTCACTGTGATGACTTTCGTCATCTCGATGTTGGACTGCCGCCCGAGATTCTTCGTCTTAAGGATGCCGGGTATTTGACGCAGGCTGTTGCTGCCTGCGATCGCCTTTTGGAGCAGAACCCCGAGCCTTCGCTGGCTGCTTGTGTTCGTGCCGAGCGGTATCGCATGCTCGAGACGCCGCTTCATTTTTCGGTGTCGCGCGATCAGGCTATTGCGATGATTCGCGAGGAGTGGCCAGAGTTTATCGAAGAGCAGTTTGATGACCTGATTAATCGTAAGCGTATTGACTGGCGCTTTATCGATGGCGAGCTGTTCGTTCTCGACAACTTCCTTGATTCTTTGCGCGTGTATCCCAAGGAGGTTCCGGGTCTGCGCCCCGATTCTACGGATGGTATGGCGCTGCGCAATCAGATGCTTAAGGAGATGGAATCGCAAGGCGGGCTGTCTCGCGCCATTACGCTCAAGGCATGCGTGTCTGTTCCTGGTGCTCTGGAGGGAGAGACTGTTCGCTCGTGGCTACCCGTTGCCGCCGCCTGTCGTCAACAGTCTCATATCGAGGTTCTCGATATGACGCCGGAGGGTGCTGTTGCCCCCGCGAATGCTTCGGCGCGTACCGCCTCGTGGTCTTCTTCGAGTGAGCGCTCATTCTCGGTGACCTATCGCTATCAAATTGATGCCGCTTATCGTGATGTCTATGGGGGTGCGCTTCCGGTGCATCCTTGCATGGACGTGCCACTGCCCGTGGACACCTCCGAGGACCGTCCGCACATTGCATTCACGCCGTATCTGCAGCAGCTGACGGCCCGTGTCATTGACGGGCTCGAGGATCCGCTCGATCGCGCCCGTGCTATCTATGATTACCTGACGCAGCATATCGACTATCGCTATCAGCCGCCGTACTTGCTTTTGGGATCTATTGCCGATGACTGCGCGCATTCGCTCCGCGGCGATTGCGGCGTTATGGCGCTCACGTTTATCACCATGTGCCGTATCGCGGGCGTGCCTGCCCGTTGGCAGAGCGGCCTGTATGTTACGCCCGATTCGGTGGGGTCGCACGACTGGGCAGAGTTCTATACGCCGCAGACCGGTTGGCTCAACGCCGACGTATCATTTGGGTCTTCTGCTCGCAGGATGGGGGAGGAGTGGCGCCGCCGTCACTACTTTGGCAATCTCGACCCGTGGCGTATGGTGGCCAACAATCGATTCCAGGCAGAGTTTGAGCCCTCTTTCGACGGCATGCGCGAGGACCCTTACGATAACCAGATGGGTGAGGCTTCGGTCGACGGTCGCGGATGCCGTCGGCGCGAGATGCTCCGCACGGTCGAACTCATCGAAATGCTCGAAGTTCCATTTTCGGACTAATCGGTAGAAAGCTGTGATAAACTAACTCACGCATTGCGTGCCCGAGTGGCGGAATTGGCAGACGCAGTGGACTCAAAATCCACCGTTGGCAACAACGTGCGAGTTCGAGTCTCGCCTCGGGCACCATACATGCAAGTGAGCGTTCAAGGGGGTTGCGGCCCCCTTTTTCGTGCCGAACTCGCGTGAGCGCGCGGAGCGTTAAGCAAACAGGCCTGTGGCCTGTTTGTAGCGGAGCGCGGCGAGGGCGCCATGCGCCCGAAGCCCGGGGCTTCGCGAAGCGAAGGCCCTTCGAGTCTCGCCTCGGGCACCATACATGCAAGTGGACGTTCAAGGGGGTCAAGGCTCCCTTTTTCGTGTACGTAATGTGATAACGCGCGGTACGTGTTATTATCGCCAAGGCGTTGTCCCCGCAATGCCTTAAAGAGGAACCCGAGGGTTCCCACCTTTTGGCGCCAATGAGCAGCTGACTGGTCATACAACTTAGATTCCCTTCCTCAAATCGAGGAAGTCTATGTGTACGACCTGGTTGCTGAGAAGCGCCGGGTTATTTTTTTATGAATGGAGGTAGGGAAAATAGCTAAGTCTGATGACACCCGCATCAACGACGAGATCACTGCATCTTCGTGTCGTTTGATTGGCGTCGATGGCTCTCAGCTCGGCCTGTTCGCCATCCGCGATGCCCAGCGCGTCGCCGACGATCAGGGTCTCGACCTAGTCGAGATCGCTCCCAACGCGGAGCCGCCGGTCTGCAAGGTCATGGACTACGGTAAGTTCAAGTACCAGCAGGCCATGAAGGCCAAGGCTGCTCGTAAGAACCAGTCCAAGGTCGAGGTCAAGGAAATGAAGTTCCGACCCAAGATCGACGTTGGCGACTACGAGACCAAGAAGGGCCACGTTCTGCGTTTCCTCAAGAAGGGCGCACGCGTTAAGATCACCATCATGTTCCGCGGCCGTGAGATGGCTCACCCGGAGCAGGGTCTTAACGTTCTCGAGCGTCTCGCCGAGGATCTCAAGCCTTACGCTACGGTCGAGTCCAAGCCTAAGATGGAAGGCCGTAACATGCTTATGCTGCTCGCCCCGATTAAGGGCGCCTTCGATGAGGATAAAGCGGCAAGCGATACCAAGTAACTAGTGTTCTGTAACCGATTAAGGAGTATTTCATGCCTAAGATGAAGTCCCACAGCGGCACCAAGAAGCGTTTCCGCAAGACTGGCACCGGCAAGCTTATGCGCGCCAAGGCTTTCAAGAGCCACATCCTGAGCAAGAAGTCCACCAAGCGTAAGCGTGGCTTCCGTCAGGAGACCGAGATCGCCGCTGCCGACCGCAAGGTCATCAAGTCGCGTCTCGCCTAAGTTCGCGTTCCCGTTTTTCGTTTTACCGTCTAGGAGTTGATAGAACATGGCACGTATTAAGCGCGCTGTTGCCGCCAAGAAGAAGCGCCGTACCGTTATGCACCGTGCGAAGGGTTACTACGGTGCCGCTTCGCGTACTTACAAGCATGCTAAAGAGCAGGTCCAGCACTCCCTGCAGTATCAGTATCGTGATCGCCGCAACAAGAAGCGCGAGATCCGCTCTCTCTGGATCACCCGCATCAACGCTGCCGCTCGCCTGAACGACATCTCTTACTCTCAGTTCATGCACGGCCTGAAGGTTGCCGGCATCGAGCTCGACCGCAAGGTCCTGGCTCAGATGGCTTACGAGGACATCGAGTCCTTCAACGAGCTGGCCACCATCGCCAAGAAGGCTCTAGAGGCCTAATAGATTCTCTTGAATCGCTAGGGGAGTGTCGCGTTGTGCGCGGCGCTCCCTCTTTTTATCTGAAGCGCGGTTTACATTGCTAAAAGCGCGGGTAGATAAACACTTATAGGTGACCGATCTCTATATATTCCTGAACCAAAGGGTCATCATCTGATACGTGCGGAAGATCCGCACCAGTCTTTCTATTACCTATAGAAAGCAATATGTTGTGTAGGACTTGTGAAGAGTGGAATTGACGTCCCACAGGGCTTCGCGGTCTGGCAATATATCTCCTTGCCGCGCGGCCCGGTCGGACCGGATCAGCCGCGCAGGCGTGCACCTTGAGAACCGGATACTGCGAGGATGGACACATCAGATGTGTCGCATCCGGGCAGACATCGAACCATTTGAAATGGTCTAACTTGGATTTGTTTTTCGCAAGGCCGCCGAGAGGCGGCCCCGAGAAATTCCTTTTCCTATACAGAACCATATGAATCGAACGGAACCGATCAGCGATGGACTGAGAGGACCGGACGGGCTCGAAGCCCATATATTTTGGACGGAGAGTTCGATCCTGGCTCAGGATGAACGCTGGCGGCGCGCCTAACACATGCAAGTCGAACGGCACCCCTCTCCGGAGGGAAGCGAGTGGCGAACGGCTGAGTAACACGTGGAGAACCTGCCCCCTCCCCCGGGATAGCCGCCCGAAAGGACGGGTAATACCGGATACCCCGGGGTGCCGCATGGCACCCCGGCTAAAGCCCCGACGGGAGGGGATGGCTCCGCGGCCCATCAGGTAGACGGCGGGGTGACGGCCCACCGTGCCGACAACGGGTAGCCGGGTTGAGAGACCGACCGGCCAGATTGGGACTGAGACACGGCCCAGACTCCTACGGGAGGCAGCAGTGGGGAATCTTGCGCAATGGGGGGAACCCTGACGCAGCGACGCCGCGTGCGGGACGGAGGCCTTCGGGTCGTAAACCGCTTTCAGCAGGGAAGAGTCAAGACTGTACCTGCAGAAGAAGCCCCGGCTAACTACGTGCCAGCAGCCGCGGTAATACGTAGGGGGCGAGCGTTATCCGGATTCATTGGGCGTAAAGCGCGCGTAGGCGGCCCGGCAGGCCGGGGGTCGAAGCGGGGGGCTCAACCCCCCGAAGCCCCCGGAACCTCCGCGGCTTGGGTCCGGTAGGGGAGGGTGGAACACCCGGTGTAGCGGTGGAATGCGCAGATATCGGGTGGAACACCGGTGGCGAAGGCGGCCCTCTGGGCCGAGACCGACGCTGAGGCGCGAAAGCTGGGGGAGCGAACAGGATTAGATACCCTGGTAGTCCCAGCCGTAAACGATGGACGCTAGGTGTGGGGGGACGATCCCCCCGTGCCGCAGCCAACGCATTAAGCGTCCCGCCTGGGGAGTACGGCCGCAAGGCTAAAACTCAAAGGAATTGACGGGGGCCCGCACAAGCAGCGGAGCATGTGGCTTAATTCGAAGCAACGCGAAGAACCTTACCAGGGCTTGACATATGGGTGAAGCGGGGGAGACCCCGTGGCCGAGAGGAGCCCATACAGGTGGTGCATGGCTGTCGTCAGCTCGTGTCGTGAGATGTTGGGTTAAGTCCCGCAACGAGCGCAACCCCCGCCGCGTGTTGCCATCGGGTGATGCCGGGAACCCACGCGGGACCGCCGCCGTCAAGGCGGAGGAGGGCGGGGACGACGTCAAGTCATCATGCCCCTTATGCCCTGGGCTGCACACGTGCTACAATGGCCGGTACAGAGGGATGCCACCCCGCGAGGGGGAGCGGATCCCGGAAAGCCGGCCCCAGTTCGGATTGGGGGCTGCAACCCGCCCCCATGAAGTCGGAGTTGCTAGTAATCGCGGATCAGCATGCCGCGGTGAATGCGTTCCCGGGCCTTGTACACACCGCCCGTCACACCACCCGAGTCGTCTGCACCCGAAGTCGCCGGCCCAACCGAGAGGGGGGAGGCGCCGAAGGTGTGGAGGGTGAGGGGGGTGAAGTCGTAACAAGGTAGCCGTACCGGAAGGTGCGGCTGGATCACCTCCTTTCTAGGGAGATACTTCTTCTAGAGAGAAAACACTTTAACTCGAATAGAGGGCAGGAGCCCGTCCGGTAGATGTCCGCCAGGATATGTCCCCGCAGCACCCGGTCCCCGGGGTCGCACCCGCGTACC
>NZ_QSQO01000005.1:10833-11095 GCF_003436775.1 Collinsella sp. TF11-5AC | reverse complement strand
TGGATGTCGCCCGGAAGTCCCCGCAGCACCCGGTCCCCGGGGTCGCACCCGCGTACCTTGAGAGCCGCATAGCGATAGGAGAGAGATGGAAGATCATTCTTCCAGACTCGATTCTTTTCTGCGATTTATCAGACAGAATGATAGCAATCATTCATCCGATCCAAACAAGAAGAATTCACTTATATATGAGTGAGGAGCATCTGATCGCGAGCACAGTCAAGACTGTGCCGCGGTATGAGATACCCGAATTGCGACATACGAG
>NZ_QSQO01000005.1:8663-10823 GCF_003436775.1 Collinsella sp. TF11-5AC | reverse complement strand
GAAGAATTCACTTATAAATGAGTGAGGAGCATCTGATCGCGAGCACAGTGAAGACACTGTGCCGCGGTATGAGATACCCGAATTGCGACATACGAGCGCTATTCATGATATCGATTAATTAATTTTAGCGACACGTGGATATCCCGCGGGCCCGAGAGCGGTCCCGCAAGATACCACGGGCGCACGGCGGATGCCTTGGCACAGGGAGCCGATGAAGGACGCGGCAAGCTGCGATAATCCCCGGCGAGGAGCACACATCCTTCGACCCGGGGGTCTCCGAATGGGCGAACCCATCCACAGCAGTGTGGATATCCCCACCCCGAACACATAGGGGTGGGGAGGACAACCCGGGGAACTGAAACATCTAAGTACCCGGAGGAGAGGAAATCAATCTCGAGACTCCCCGAGTAGCGGCGAGCGAAAGGGGACCGATGGCCAAACCGTCGAGCGGGCGTACCCGGCAGGGGTTCCGCCGACGGGGTTGCAGGGCCGCGCATCCGGGGGCTGCCGCCCCCGGGCGCAGGTCCGGCTGGGGAGCGGAACGGCATGGGAGGGCCGGCCGCAGCGGGTGACAGCCCCGTACGCGAACCCAGACCGGACGGCGCGACGCGGTCCCTGAGTAGGGCCGGGCACGTGAAACCCGGTCCGAACCTGGGTGGACCACCATCCAAGCCTGAGTACTACCCTGTGACCGATAGCGCACCAGTACCGTGAGGGAAAGGTGAAAAGCACCCCGGGAGGGGAGTGAAACAGTACCTGAAACCGTGCGCCCACGAGCAGTCGGAGCACCCTTGTGGTGTGACGGCGTGCCTTTTGTAGAATGAGCCAGCGAGTCGCTGGCGCGGGGCGAGGTTAACCGAAAGGGAGCCGGAGCGAAAGCGAGCCTTAACAGGGCGACTTGAGTCCCGCGCCGCGGACGCGAAGCCGGGTGAGCTATCCGTGGGCAGGCTGAAGCGGGGGTAAGACCCCGTGGAGGGCCGAACGCACGTCGGTTGAAAACGGCGGCGATGACCTGCGGATAGGGGTGAAAGGCCAATCAAACCCGGAGATATCTCGTTCTCCCCGAAATAGCTTTAGGGCTAGCGTCGCGCGTTCACCGCCGGAGGTAGAGCACCGGATGGACGAGGGGGCTTCGCCGCCTACCGAATCCAACCGAACTCCGAATGCCGGCGGCCCAGAGCGCGGCAGTCAGAGCATGTGGGCTAAGCTGTGTGCTCGAGAGGGAAACAGCCCGGACCGCCCGCTAAGGTCCCCAAGTTCCAGCCGAGTGGCAAAGGATGTGCGTCCGCCCAGACAACCAGGATGTTGGCTTAGAAGCAGCCATGCATTCAAAGAGTGCGTAACAGCTCACTGGTCGAGTGGACATGCGCCGACAATACACGGGGCTAAGCTGGACACCGAAGCGGCGGGATTTTACCTAAGTAGAATCGGTAGGGGAGCTTCCCATGGGCGGGGAAGCCGCCGGGCGACCGGCGGTGGAGCGCATGGGAGTGAGAATGCTGGCATGAGTAGCGAGAGACGAGAGAGTAACTCGTCCGCCGTGAACCCGAGGTTTCCTGGGCAAGGCTAATCCTCCCAGGGTCAGTCGGGGGCTAAGGCGAGGCCGGGAGGCGTAGCCGACGCGCAGCAGGCAGACATTCCTGCACCGCGCACGCGGCGCTACGACCGACGGGGCGACGGATGGGGGTGGCTCGGCGGGGTTCTGGACGTCCCCGTGATGGAGCGCGGCCCGCGGACCAGGGAAATCCGGTCCGCACGAGGGCGAGGCTCCGGACGAAGCGATCAAGCGAAGCGAGTGAGCCCGAGGTCCCTAGAAAAACCCCTAGGCAGGCGCGTGCGCGCCCGTACCGCAAACCGACACAGGTGGGTGGGTAGAACATACCGAGGCGATCGGGTCAACCATGGTCAAGGAACTCGGCACAATGGCCCCGTAACTTCGGGAGAAGGGGTGCCCGCGCGTACGTGAACCGGCTTGCCCGGGGAGCGGAGGCGGGCCGCAGTGGAGAGGCCCAAGCGACTGTTTACCAAAAACACAGGACTCTGCAGAAGCCGCAAGGCGACGTATAGGGTCTGACGCCTGCCCGGTGCCGGAAGGTCACGCGGAGGAGTTAGCTTTCGAGCGAAGCCCCGAAGCCAAGCCCCGGTAAACGGCGGCCGTAA
>NZ_QSQO01000005.1:0-7500 GCF_003436775.1 Collinsella sp. TF11-5AC | reverse complement strand
GGTGGGCGCCGCCCACCGGTCAGCGGCCAGAGCATGGGGGGCACGCCCGGTCCCGTTCCGAACCCGGAAGCTAAGCCCCATCGCGCCGAGAGTACTGCGGGGCCAGCCCGTGGGAGGCCAGGGCGCCGCTGACCGGTGGACGGCACCGAGCCGTCATCGAGATTGAAGAAGGGGGAGGCCTCGCGGCCTCCCCCTTTTTTGTATCTCGGGCAATTTGTCTCACATAGTAGCTGTGTTTTATAACCCTCGTTTGTCGCATCTTCTGCGAACGGGCTACAATAACTTAGTCTGTGCGATATGGAGGTGAACATGGCTGAAGCTGGTATCGGCGTTGATATCGTCGAGATTTCCCGCATGAAATCAATTCTTGAAAAGACGCCGTCGTTTGCTCGGCGTGTGTTTACCGAAGAAGAGCGTGCGTATTGCGATGCATCATCGCGTCCCGCTGCTCACTATGCGAGCCGCTTTGCTTCGCGCGAGGCGGTGCTTAAAGCTCTCGGCACGGGTTTTAGTCAAGGCGTGGGTCGCAAGGATGTTTCGGTAACGCGTGATAAACTCGGCAAACCGAAGGCGCTGCTTTCGGGCCGTGCTCTCGAGATCGCTCAAGAACTGGGCGTTGTTGAGGTCGCTCTTTCCATTACGCTTACGGGAGACTTGGCCGTTGCGAATGCCATCGCGATTACCGAAGATGCTCGGCCTAAGCCAAAAGATGAAAAGGTGAGCACCAAGAAACGCGTTGCGCAGACATTTAAAGAGGCTCGCTCTGTATTAGATGAGCTCGAGCAGCTGCAGAATTCAGCATTGACGGAGCACCTGGGCGATGCTTCGCAAGATACGCTAGGAGCATAGATGAAACCGGTTTTGAGTACCGAAGAAGTCGTTCGTCTCGAGGATATCATCGAACGCGAAGGGACTTCGAAGGCCGAGCTTATGGAGCTAGCGGGTGAGTTTGCCGCTAACGAGGTCTTGAAGCTCAATCCCGATCGGGTTCTCGTTTTGGTCGGTTTTGGTAATAATGGCGGCGACGGTTGGGTTGCCGCCGATATCCTGAGCCATAAGGGTGTGGACGTGGATATCGTTTCTCCGGTTGAACCGGATGAGATTCCTGCTGCTCTGGCACGTCATGTTGCTCGTCGTACTGCCGGCCGCGATGTGCACGTTTGCGTCGGCCCCTCGCGTGATGAACTCGAGGTTTTGATCGATAAGGCCGATGTTGTTGTCGATGCCATTTTTGGTACCGGTTTCCACGGGAATCTGCGTGCGCCGTTCTCCATTTGGATTCCTACGGTCAATGAATGCGCCGATTGTGTCGTATCCATTGATGTCCCCTCGGGCCTGAATGCAGAGACGGGCGTTGTTGATGACGACTGCATTCGTGCCGAGCGCACGGTGACGATGATTGCGCCCAAGATTGGTCTGTATAGCGCTGATGGTCCTGAGTATGCTGGCGATTTGATCTGCGGCAATCTTTACGACCGTCTTGACGAGGTCATCGATGATGTCGACCACGCCGCCGAGATTGTCGAGCCCGGTGACTTAGTTGATTACTTTGCTCCGCTACCATCGAATATCGATAAGTATTCCCGTGGCTCCGTGCTTATTGTCGCCGGATCTGCGCAATATCCTGGTGCTGCCATTATGGCGGCCAAGTCTGCAGCTCGCGCGGGTGCTGGTTACGTGGCAGTCGCGGCTCCTGACGCCTGCGCCAATCTCATTCGCATGGCACTTCCTTCGATTCCGGTCTTTGCTATTCCGTCTGATTCCCGCGGCTCCTTTGGCGCCGCTGCGCGTATGACGGTGTGCGAGATCGCAAAGAAGTACAGCTGCGTGCTGTGCGGTCCCGGTATGACGACGTCTGCCGGCGCTATGCAGGTGGTTTCGGGCTTGCTCGAGCTTGATGTACCGCTAATTTTGGACGCCGATGCACTCAACTGCCTTGCTAAGATTGCCATTGACGGTATTGATAGTAACCCCGAGATGTATCGTCGCGAGCAGCCGTTGGTTATGACACCGCACTATCGTGAGCTTTCGCGTCTGGTTGCCGGTGACGAGGTGAACGACCTTGGTACCGCGATTGCGGCCGCGCAGAAGGTTGTCTGGGCTGCAGGCTCCGACAATCTGGTGGTCATTGCCAAGGGGCCGACGACGGCTATCTGTGGCGTTGAGCGTGTGCTGCTGCCGCTCTCGGGTCCGGCTTCTCTGGCAACTGCCGGTTCGGGTGATGTTCTCGCGGGTATTTTGGCCGGCACGCTTGCCACCATGCGCGACGAGATGGATCGTTGGGAGTTGCTGTATTCGTACGCCGTCGCACTTCACAGCTACGCCGGTTTTGCCGCGGCGACGGAGTATGGTGAGAAGAGCGTCATCGCGACCGATCTTATCGACTTGATCGGTCCTGCCATGGAGCTGGCGGCAAAGGATGCGCTCGAAGATCTGGGAATCATGGACGAAGGGTCGGATGACTAATCATGAATAAAGCCGATTTGACGCGCTGGTCCTGGGTCGAGATCGACCGCGGGGCGCTCCGTCGCAACACGAGGGCCTATAAGAACTTGCTGAATCCGCGTCAGCGCCTGTGCTGCGTGGTCAAGGCCGATGCTTATGGTCATGGAGCTGTTGAGTGCGCCAAGATCATGTATTCGGCCGGTGCCGACATGTTTGCCGTGGCGACGGTTAACGAGGGCGTTGAGCTCCGACAGGGCGGGATTACGAAACCCGTCCTCATCCTAAGCGAGCCGCCTATCGAGGCTATTCCGACGTTGCTCGAGTTTGATATCATGCCCTCGGTCTATACGTCTGACTTTGCTCTTGCGTATGGCGAATGTGCCGTCGCGGCGGGCAAGGTGGGCAAGTATCATCTCGCCATCGAGACGGGCATGAACCGCATTGGCGTACATTACACGCAGGTGCTCGACTTTGTCCGCGGTATTAATTTCCATCGCGGTATTCAGTGCGACGGCGTATTTACTCACTTCGCCACGGCCGATGAACCTTCGGGCTGGGACTACAAACTGCAGTGTCAGCGCTTTACCGAGGCCGTTCAGGCCATTAAGGATGCGGGCTTTGAGTGCGGTATCGTGCACTGCGCCAACACGCCGTCCTCGATGCTCGACCCCTCGATGCATTTTGATATGATTCGTGCCGGCATCGGTTTGTATGGTCTGCAGCCATGTGAGCTGAGTGGTCGCGTGATGCAGCTTGATCCCGTCATGAGCGTCCATGCGCGTGTGACGCGCGTGGCGCATCCTGCGATGGGCGAGGGCGTGGGCTACGGCTTTACCTACCGCGTACCGCGCACGCGCGTTCAGATCTGCACCCTTCCGATCGGTTATGCCGATGGCCTTTCGCGTACGCTTTCCAATCGTATGGACGTGCTGTATCGCGGCGAGCGTGTGCGTCAGGTGGGCAATATCTGCATGGACCAGTTTATGGTCGCCATTCAGTCCAACCCGGCGCATGAGATTCCCGAGGCCGAGTATGGTGACGAGATGATCATTGTCGGCCGCGATGGAGATGCCGAGATTACCATGGACGAGATGGCGCGCCTACGCGGCACGATTAACTACGAGGTCGCTTGCGGCTTTGGTATGCGTCTCGACAAGGTCTACGTGTAGGAGTCGCTATGGGCGTCATGCACATCCCCGGCCATAGCCATCAGGCGCCACGTGAGGTCGCACTCGAGGAGATCGAGGCCGTTCTGGGCGATTGTCACCTTTGCCAGCTTTACCAGTCGCGCCATAACATCGTGTTTGGCGTGGGAAACCCCCACGCTCGCGTGATGTTTATTGGCGAGGCGCCGGGCCGCAATGAGGATTTGCAGGGCGAGCCCTTTGTGGGGGCGGCAGGCGAGGACCTCAACGGCATTTTGTCGCTGGCGGGGCTCAAACGCGAAGACGTCTACATTGCCAACGTGCTTAAGTGCCGCCCGCCGGGAAACCGCAATCCGCGTCCCGAGGAAGTGCTGGCTTGCTCGCCATTTTTGCGTGAGCAGATTCGAAGCATCTGGCCCGATATTATTGTGACGCTCGGCAACCCCGCGACGCACTTTGTGCTAAAGACCGAGATTGGCATTACTAAGCTGCGCGGCAGGTTCCACCAGATGGGGCATTTTGTGGTAATGCCCACGTTCCATCCGGCAGCAGCGCTGCGCAATCCGGCGTGGCAGGAGCTGCTGGAGGAAGACTTTAAGATGCTGGGCGACTATCTGGAGCGACATCCCGCGCCAGAGGACGCCTCGGAATAATAAGGAGCATATATGTCCCTGGAGCGCCTGGGGGTAGGTACTTACAAAACGACTTGCGCTGCCGATACGGAGTACTTTGGCGAGCTAATTGCACCGTGCCTTGAGGACGGCGATGTGCTCATCCTGACCGGTGGCCTGGGAGCGGGCAAAACTCACTTTACCAAGGGCGTCTCGCGCGGGCTGGGCGATGGGCATATGGTTACGAGCCCTACGTTCGCGCTCATGGCCGTTCACGATCAAGGTCGTATTCCGCTGTTTCACTTTGATTTATACCGCCTGGAGCATGCCTACGAGCTCGAGGATACGGGCATTTTCGATGTGCTGGGCTATGAGGGTGCTTGCCTGCTGGAATGGGGCGAACAATTCCAGGACGAGCTGACGGATGAGTATCTTTCGGTGACGCTCAGGCGTGATGAGGGCGACAGCGACGTGCGAACGATAACGCTCGAGGCGCACGGTGACCGCGCAATGGAGCTTTCCCATTTGATTGATAAGGCTGTACAAGATGAGCTTGCATAACGACAACGCGCTGGTGGTGGCGCTCGATACCTCGACCGACATGCTTGCCTGCGCGGCAAGATGGATTGATGGGCAGACGGGCGAGACGAAGCTCGTGAGTGGCGACCACATGTGTCGCCGTCACGCCAACGTTGAGCTCGTGAATACCGTTGATGGCGTGCTGGCTCAAGCCGGTCTGGATCGCAGCGATGTTGGTTGCTACGTGGTCGGCCGCGGCCCGGGGTCGTTTACGGGTGTGCGCATCGGCATCTCCACTGCCAAGGGCCTCGCGCGTGGTGCCAATGTTCCGCTACTGGGCGTGTCGACGCTCGATGCTTGCGCTTGGACGGCGTGGAAGGCTGGCGTGCGCGGCAAGCTTGGTATCTTGGCCGATGCTATGCGCGGTGAGGTATATCCGGCGCTGTATATGCTGGTCGATGAGGGCCCCGAGCGTCAATTTGAGCGCGAACACGTGGTCAAGGCCGCCGTGGCGCTCGATGAGTGGCGCCGAGCAGCGGACTGGGACCAGGTTCAGCTGACCGGTGACGGTCTCGTGCGCTATGGCAAGCTGCTGGGTGAGGACGAGACCGTCCGCTGCGTGGAGCGCGACCTGTGGTGGCCTTCGGGCGAGGGCTTGCTGCTCGCGCACGCTGCGGGTGACGGCGATCCGGCTCGCGTCCTGCCGATTTACACGCGCCTTTCGGATGCCGAGGAAAACGAGCGCAAGCGTCTTGGTCTTGCTGAGAGTGCACAGAGCGAAATTACGGGCGTTGCCGATGAGCTCGCCGGTCGTCATCTGCAGTTCCGTCCCATGGGCGCGGCGGATGCCGAGGGCGCGAGCGCGCTAGAGGCTGCCTGCTTTGAAGGTGCCGGACACAAGGCGTGGACGCCGGGCATGTTTCTGTCCGAACTGGGCGAGGACGTCGCTGCGCCGCGTAGTTGGTGGGTGGCACACGACGACGGCAAGCTGCTGGGCCTTGCCGGCGGTATGGTCGTGGACGGTGATGTGCAGATTCTGGATGTCGCCGTCGACCCGGCACATCGCCGTGAGGGCATTGCCCGCAAGCTGCTGTCGCATGTGAGCTATGATGCCCAGATGCTCGGCTGCACTACGGCTTCGCTCGAGGTCGAGGACGGTAACGAGGGAGCGACCGCGCTTTATAACGCTCTGGGCTTTACCGAGGCTGGCCGTCGCCGCGGCTACTATGGTGCCGGCAAGGACGCCATCGTCATGACGGCTCCGCTGCCCCTGGTGCTTCCGGTCGACAATGCTTCGCCCGAGCCGACGGCGGCAGAGCAGCGCGTATGGCCGCTGCCTGCGCCTGGGCGCTCCGAGGGGGAGCGTGCCGAAATTGAGCGCCGCCGCCTAGTGCTCGCTATCGAGAGCTCCTGCGACGAGACGGCCGTGGCGATTATCGATGCGGATGGCAATATGCTGGCCAACCAGGTGTCGACACAGATTGATTTTCATGCCCGCTTTGGCGGCGTGGTGCCCGAGATCGCCTCGCGCAAACACGTTGAGGTCATCGTGAGCGTCGTGGACGCGGCGCTCGAGGACGCCGCAGCGTCGCTGGGCCTTACGGGCGGAGCCATTGCGCCAAGTGAGCTTGCCGCTGTGGGCGTGACGCAAGGTCCTGGCCTGGTGGGTGCCCTGGTGGTGGGTGTCGCCTTTGCCAAGGGCTTTGCGTATGCTGCCGGCAAACCGCTGGTGTGCGTCAATCATCTGGAGGGCCACCTGTTTGCCAACCTGTTGGCGCAGCCCGACCTCAAGCCCCCGTTTATCTTTACGCTCGTTTCGGGCGGGCACACCATGCTCGTGCACGTAAAGGCATGGGGCGACTATGAAGTGCTTGGCGAGACGCTCGACGACGCCGTGGGCGAAGCCTTCGACAAGGTGGCAAAGGCACTGGGTCTTGGCTATCCCGGAGGCCCTATCATCTCCAAGCTTGCCGAGACGGGCAACCCCAAGGCGATCGATTTCCCCCGTGCGCTTAACAGCAGGGGGGACTATCGCTTCTCGCTTTCGGGTCTTAAAACGGCCGTGACGCTCTACATCGAGCAGGAGACCAAGGCCGGGCGCACGATTCACCTGCCCGATCTGGCGGCTTCGTTTGAGGCAGCCGTCTTTGACGTTCAGTACAAGAAGGCCAAAAACGCCCTGCATGCCACCGGATGCAAGGAATACTGCATCGGCGGCGGCGTCTCGGCTAATCCGCATCTGCGCGAGATGATGATCAAGAAGCTTGGGCGTCAGGGGATCCGCGTAACGGTGCCACCGCTTTCGGCGTGCACCGACAACGCCGCCATGATCGCAGAGGTTGCCCGCCGTAAATTCGACCGAGGAGAAATCTCGCCGTTCGACGTCGACGCCGATCCAAACATGACGCTGTAGCTGGTACGGCGCGGTCCCCGGACGGAGGGGCCGGATATAAGGTTTCCTGCTCTACAGTCCTGCGCAAGACGAAGGCCACATTAAGTGGCCTTCTTTGCGTGCGGAACTCGCGATAAACCTTATATCCGGCCCCTCCGTCCGGGGACCTTTCTGTATCGATATAGCTTCTGAGCTGGTTTGGCGTCGACAACGTCCGGCAAGGTTAGCCAGCTGCGTCGAATTTCCGGCGTGCTTTAGCTGAAAGAAAAAGATGGTGTGCGGAGCTTTGCTCCGCATTTGGGATGGGAGCCCCTGAGAGCCGCGGGAGCCGGGCGGCGCATATGAACTTTATCGCGAGTTCCGCACGCAAAGGAAAGCACTTAATGTG
>NZ_QSQO01000049.1:0-900 GCF_003436775.1 Collinsella sp. TF11-5AC | reverse complement strand
CGGTGCCCTACGTCTGGCTCGACGCGACCTACGTCAAGTGCCGCCGCGAGGGGCGCGTCGCCTCCACCGCCGTGGTCACCGCCATCGGCTGCGATGCGGGCGGCTGGAGGCGCGTCCTGGGCGTCGACGTGGTTGACACCGAGTCTTACGACTCGTGGCTCGCCTTCCTGCGGACCATCCGCTCGCGCGGGGCGGCGGGCGTGCGGCTCGTCGTCTCGGACGCCCACCCGGGGCTCGTCCGGGCGCTCGGCGAGGTCTTCCAGGGCGCCGCGTGGCAGCGCTGCGCGGTCCACCTCATGCGCGACTGCATGCGCGAGGCGGGCTCCTGGCAGCTCAGGCGCCGCGTGGGCAGGATCGTCTCGCAGGTGTTCCGCGGGCGCGGCGCCGCCACCGTGACCGCCATGTACCACGTGGCGTGCGACATGCTGGAAGGGTGCTGCCCGAGGGCGGCGACAATCCTCGAGGAGGCCGAGCCGGACGCCCTGGCCTACCTCGACTTCCCGCCGTCGCACTGGAAGCGCCTGCGCACCAACAACGTGCAGGAGAGGACCAACCGAGAGATAAAGCGCAGGTCGCGCGTCGTGCAGGTGTTCCCGTCAACGGGCTCGCTGGTGCGGCTCGCGGGCGCGGTCATGTGCGAGCAGGACGAGATATGGCAGGAGTCCAGGTACTTCTCGGAGGAGAGGATGAACGAGCTCTACGACGAGGGCCGCACGCGCGGGATCGACGGCCCCGTCGACTGGGCGCGGCTTGAGGCGGAGGCCAGGAAGATGATCGAATCGGGCCTCGAGCTTGCGGACAGGGTCGAGGCGGCATAGGATATCAACCGTGTTCCAGGTTCCAGGACGCCGGGCCGACTCGCTTCGGATCGGGCTCTACACCAACTTTCTCGACACTACC
>NZ_QSQO01000048.1:0-1039 GCF_003436775.1 Collinsella sp. TF11-5AC | reverse complement strand
GCCGGGCCCTTACGCCAGCACGCCGAAGAACGCGCCGACGATGCCCACGACCATGGTGGCCACGATCAGCACCATGGGGTTGATCTTCTTGGACAGCAGCCAGTAGTACAGCCAGAAGGCGATCATGCCGAGCATGCCGGGCATGATGCCGTCCAGGATGTCCTGGAGGGTCTGGGCGTCGTCGCCCGAGCCGATGGCCACCGGGATGCTGGCCCAGAACATGTCCTTGCACATGGCGCCCACGACCATGACGCCCACGATTCCCACGCAGGTCATGATCTTCTGCATGAGGCCGGTCCTCTGGGCCTCGTCCAGGAAGCCCACGCCCAGCTCGTAGCCCTTGACGGCGCCCCAGATGCGCAGCGCGAAGCCGGGGACGTTGTAGATGAGCAGGAAGGCGATGGGGCCGAAGGGGTTGCCGGCCTGGCACAGGCTGATGCCCACCGCGGCGGCGACCACGCGCAGCGTCGACAGGAAGATGGAGTCGCCGATGCCGGACAGCGGGCCCATGAGGGCGGCCTTGACGTCGTTGACGCTCTCGGGCTCGATCTCGCCGCGGGCGACCTTCTCCTCCATGGCCATCGCGATGCCGCCGACGAACGGGGCGAACTGGACGGTGATGTTGAAGAACGCGCAGTGGCGGTGCAGGGCCTCGGCGTAGTCGTCGGGGCGGCCGGCGTAGATCTTCTTGAGCATGTTGGCGACCATCAGGCAGAAGGCGATGTTCATCTGCTTGTAGTAGGTCCAGGAGAACTCCATGCCCAGGGCGCCGACGTTGACGGCGCTCTTGACGAGGTCGGAGCGCGTGATCTTGTTCTCGGGACTAGAAGTCATCGTCCTCATCCCCTTCCGCGGAGAGCTGGGGCTGGGCTCCGCCCAGGCCGAGCAGGTCGAACTTGTCGATGCCGATGATGATGGCGATCAGGGCGACGCCCAGGACGGGCACGTTGGCGTAGGAGCACAGCAGGAAGCCCAGGAAGTAGAAGGGCACGAGCTGCTTGGTGAGCACCAGGCGGCCGAGCATGGCGAAGCCCATGGC
>NZ_QSQO01000047.1:0-1154 GCF_003436775.1 Collinsella sp. TF11-5AC | reverse complement strand
TCGAGGCCGCAAAAGACGCCGCAAGTCCCGAGAAAATTGCGAGATTCAATGATGACATTGCCCGTTTTCAAGAGCTCCGCGACAAGATGGCGGCGCAAGCCGCCGAATTGAGGGGATCCCTTCCCACCATGCAAGCGGACATCGATGCAGCCCAAGCCAAATACGACGAGGCCATCAACCGGGTAAGCGAGCTCCAAGCAAAATTAGACATGAAACTTGAGGAGCTTAAGGCAGTCGAAGCACTCGGCGACGAGGAGCTTGCCGAAACTATTAAACAGCAAATAAAGTCGTTGCGCCAAGAGATCGTAACGGCAAAAGCGCGAGTTGACTTTTGCGAAATGGAGCTCCGCGAGGTCCAGGACCGCCTCAAAAGGCAGGAAAGACAAGTTAATGACTGTGAACGTGCTGTAGAGAAATATAAAGCCCATACCGACCAGTTCACAGCCTGGCGAGATGCGCTCCTCGACAATTTGAAAAAAGCGCAAACGGCCTATGACGACGCCTGCAAGGCATACGAAGAGGCAAAGGCCGCGGCAGACAAGGCCACCTCGCCCGAGATAACGCAACCGACCGAGACGACGCCTCCCTCCAACTCGGCGCAACCGGCCGAGACGGCGCAGCCCACCGGCTCGTCCGCGACCGGCAAAAATACCCCGCCGAGCTCCACCAAGCAGGCGAACTCGAGCAGCGGCAAGCAAGCAGATACGACCGCCGGCAAGCTCGCGAACACGGGCGACGCAGCGCCGAGCGCAATCGCACTCGCAGGCATCGCCGCCACAGGACTCGGAATAGCCACCGCAGCCACACGCCGCCTCAAGAACTCAAAATAGCCGCCAGATCATACTACCTTCGCCAATCCACAAACCCGGAGACAAAAGAGGCCCGTTTCCCCAACCCATGGAAACGGGCCTCTTTACTTGAAAAAACAGATGGCAATGCCGCCGTCTCTTGTACCACGCAGCCATCAATGCCCAGACAACACTAGCAAGCCGCGTTCCTTAAGGGATAGATTTAATGGCTGTTAATCAAGGGGTATACGCGCACGCCCGATCAATGGCGGGCAAACCGCCTGATATACTTACATTAGTGCTACCAAGTTAGTCGCCGACCCTTGAAATGAGGTGCCGAGATGAACGACATTCTCGCAAGAAGAG
>NZ_QSQO01000046.1:0-1253 GCF_003436775.1 Collinsella sp. TF11-5AC | reverse complement strand
CGCCAGAAGGGCATGCTCATGCAGCGCGGGCCGCCGCGGCCGCGGGAGAGCTCGGCGGAGGGCACGACGAGAAGGTCCAGGCCCTCCTTGTACAGCACGTCGTTGGTGACGGTGTTGCGCGCGTAGACGCAGATCTTGCCGGGCTCGACGCACAGGGTGTTGGAGCCGTCGTTCCACTGCTCGCGGGAGGCCGCGATCGGGTCGCCGCCGCCGCAGGGGATCAGCTTGACCTGGTCGACGCCGGTGGCGTCCTCCAGGACGTGCTCGAGGGTGTCCTCGATCAGGCGGATGTTGACCTCGCCCGGGTTCTTGCCGGCGGTCAGCTCGTAGACGCGCAGGGTGCCCATGATGGCGGGGTGGATCGTGAACTTATCGACGTCGATCTGGGTGAAGACCGTGTCGAGGTGCATGAAGGCGCGCGAGACGGGGATGTCGAAGGCCAGGATGCGCTCGACCTTGGAGTCGGAGTTCCAGAAGATGTTCTGGGCCATGACGTCGATGGCGGCCGCCTGGGTGCGCTGGGAGATGCCGACGGCGAGGGTCTTCTCGTTGATGTTCAGCACGTCGCCGCCCTCGGTGTGGAACTGGCAGTCGCGGCGGAAGTACAGGGAGACGTCCTTGTAGTCGGGGTGGTACTTGAAGACGTACTTGCCGTACAGGGTCTCGCGGTTGCGGGTGACCGAGTACATGCGGTTGAGGTTGACGCCCTCGCCGACGACCGCGAACGGGTCGCGGGTGAAGTAGAGGTTGGGCATCGGGTCGATGATCAGGTCGGACTCGGACTCGGAGTTGACCAGGGAGTCGAGGGTCGTGGACGCCGTGAGGGGCATGTCGATCTCGGCCTTGGTCATGCCGGCCATGGTCTTCTTGACGAACTCGAGGTTGTCCTCGATGGAGTCCAGCTTCTCGCGGACGATCTGCGGCATGTGCTGGCCGCGGATGCCCGCCTCGGCGATGTACTGGTCGGTGAACTCGGCGCGGGCGCCGGGGACCTGGTCGAACACCTCTGCGACGAGGTTCTCGAGGTAGAGCACCTCCACGCCCTGGTCCCTCAGGATCTGGGCGAAGGTGTCGTGCTCCTGCTGCGCGACCTCCAGGAACGGGACGTCGTCGAACAGGAGTCGCTCGAGCTCGTCGGGCGGCAGGTTGAGGAGCTCGTCGCCGGGACGGTGCAGGCAGACCTTCCTGAGCTTGCCGATCTCGGAAGGCACGTGCAGACCTTTCGTCATGGCCTCCTACCTTTCTTTCGGGCC
>NZ_QSQO01000045.1:0-1449 GCF_003436775.1 Collinsella sp. TF11-5AC | reverse complement strand
TGAACTGCCTCCCATTTCTTGGACACAAGAAATGGGAGGCTTTTTTATGGCTGGAAACGCTTTGTACGACGTCGGGATGAGACTGCGAGCGGCAGAGCTGCACGACGAGGGGCACGGCCGCGCGGCGATCGCGGCCCTTCTCGGGATGCCGGAGGAAACCGTGAGAGAATGGCTGTGCACCTACAGGTCTGCTGGTATCGAGGTTCTGGCCATGATGGGAAAGAAACACACCGCCTATTCGTTCGAGACGAAGCTGGCCGCCGTCAGGGCGGTCGTCGACGAGGGCATGACGAAGCCCGAGGCCATGGAGAAGTTCGGGATAGCCTCGCCAAGCCCTTTCAAGAAATGGCTGAAGGCCTACAGGGAGGAGGGCCCGGAGGCGCTCAGGCCAAAGCCCAGGGGGAGGCCGAGGGGGTCCGGCTCCCCGTCCGGGGAGACGACGCGCGAGCAAGAGCTCGAGCGCAGGATCAAGAGGCTCGAGGCGGAGAACGCCTACCTAAAAAAATCGATCGCCCTGAAGGCGGAGAAACGCTCTCGAACGGCGAGAAGGCCGCGGTCGTGAGCGGGCTTTCAGGGCAATACCCCCTCGCCGACCTGCTCGAGTGCGCCGGCCTGGCGAGGTCGAGCTACTACTACGCGCTGTCGCACCCGAAGGCTCCCACCAGGCCCGAGCTCTGGGAGGCCGCCGCCGAGATATTCTCGCGCACCGCCAACGGGTGCGGCCACAGGCAGATCGCCATGTGCCTGCGCGCCGAGCGGGGCGTGCGCATAGCCGACAAGACGACGCTGAAGATGATGCGCGAGATGGGCATCAGCTGCGGGATCCGCCGCGAGACCGACTACCACAGGTACAACTCGTACAGGGGCAAGGTCGGAAAGACCTTCGAGAACGTCATCGGCAGGGACTTCGCCGCCGACGGGCCGTGGGAGAAGATGGGCACCGACGTCACCGAGTTCAAGCAGCCCTGGGGCAAGGCCTACTTCGCGCCGGTCTACGATTTCGGCAGCAAGGAGATCGTCGCCTGGTCCACGTCGCTGCATCCCAACATGGCCCAGCAGCACGAGCTGCTCGACCAGCTCGTGTCCAAGATGCCCGAGGGCTCCAGGCCGGTCCTGCACTCGGACATGGGCTGGCAGTACCAGCAGGCCGGGTGGTGCAAGCGGCTGGAGGAGGCCGGCGTGGTGCAGAGCATGTCCCGGAAGGGCAACTGCATCGACAACGGCGCGACGGAGCAGGTGTTCGGCCATATGAAGGACGAGTTCTTTCGCGGAAGAAAATGGCCTTGCTTCGAAGACTTCAAGAGAGACCTGGACGAATACATCATCCATTGGAACACGAGAAGGAGGCAGGTTAAACTGAAGGGACTGACCCCGGAGGAATTCCGGAATCAGTCCCTATGTGCGGCGTAGGCCGCTTATTAGCCCGTCCAAGAATTGGGGCGCAGTTCA
>NZ_QSQO01000044.1:844-1501 GCF_003436775.1 Collinsella sp. TF11-5AC | reverse complement strand
GGCTCTGTTAGACCAAATTTGACACGATCGGCTGTTCGTCGAACCGGAAAATAATCGGGCTATCCCCGCCCATCGCGGTCCCCGCCCTCCCCGTCAGCCTTCCCCGAAGATCCCAGCCTGACGTCGAAGGGCAGGCCGCCCTCGCGGATCACCGCCCTGAGGAATATGTTCATGGCGCCCGACATGGAGAGCCCGAGCTCGTCGAGCACGGCCACGGCCTCCCTTTTGACCTCGGGATCAATTCTTATCGTGGTGGCCGGGACGTTCGATGTCATTGCCGCTCCTTCCGCGGTCGCTGCTCCGTGGCCACCATTTTAGTTCGCTAGGCCGCCCGCCCGTCCCAGTAGTCCATGAGGGGAGGCTCGAGGCCGAACATGCCGCGGACGCGGGTCGAGCAGGAGCCGTTGGCGAGCTGGCGGGCGACCGTGGACTCCGCCGCGCGCGAGCCCGCCGCCATGAAGGTGCGGCACCAGCGGAACCAGTCGAGGTAGGCTCCCAAGTGCTTGGTGGACACGCCCCTGAAGCGGGCCATGAACGATTCGAGGAGCGAATGGACGGTGTTGATGCGGTTGATGGTGCCCTCCGAGCGGTCCTTGGAGTCATAGGACTCATGCGAGGCGACCTTCAGGTCGCGCAGCACGTCGATGTATGCGGTCG
>NZ_QSQO01000044.1:0-834 GCF_003436775.1 Collinsella sp. TF11-5AC | reverse complement strand
TTCAGGTCGCGCAGCACGTCGATGTATGCGGTCGCCTTGTCCGTGGCGACGACCGCGCCCGCGCCGATGCGGCCGCGAAGGGCCTCCGCCGCGCGCTTGCGCGAGACCACGCCGCGCCCCGAGACCTCGAAGAAGGTGGCGTTCGTGTCGCTGACGCCCGTCATGACGCAGATCTGCTCGCGGGAGAGGCCGCGCCTGTGGACCTGCTTGCCGCGGTGGCGAGCCCTTCTCGGCAGGGTGAAGGAGCCCTTTGAATGGTTGCCCTTGAAGGACTCGGGGAAGTACGTCTCGTCGAGCTCGCAGGCCTGCCCCCGCCCCACATGGAACGTGGGCGAGTATTCCTTCAGGCACTCGATGAGCCTGTGGCGCATGGTGTAGGCGGTCTTGAGGCAGACACCGCAGCGGCCGGCGCACTCGCGGAGAGGGAGCATGAGGGCGAAGCACTCGGCATAGGCCATCCAGGTCTCGCGGGGCAGCTTGCTCGTGCCGAGGATCCGGTCGGTGGAGCCTGAAAACGTCCTGCCGCAGTCGCGGCAGAGGTAGCGCTGCTCGCCGTTCCTGGACTTGCCCTTCTTGACGATAGCGACCGAGCCGCAACGGGGGCAGCGCTCCACCTCATAGCCATCTCCCGCCGCATCGTCGAACATGGCGGCGCGGACGACGTCCCCGACCAACTCGACGGCTTTACGGCGCTCGGTCCTGCTGAGCTTCGCCAGGCTCTTCTTGAGGGTGATGACCAGGTCGTCTGCATCCATGGGCGCTCCTTCGACGTTAATTGAAGGGTACCGCCTCGCGGTGACATCGTTTTTATGTCAACCTTGGTCTAACAGAGCC
>NZ_QSQO01000043.1:0-1834 GCF_003436775.1 Collinsella sp. TF11-5AC | reverse complement strand
TTGGTGAGCACCAGGCGGCCGAGCATGGCGAAGCCCATGGCAGGCAGGATGTTGGCGGCAACGCCGCAACCGTCGATGATGAAGGGCGGGATGAAGTCGAGCAGGCCCTGGATGGCGTCGGAACCCAAATAGAAGGCGCCGCCGCACAGCAGGAAGTACTCGACGCAGCCCCAGATTCCAATTCCCCAATGAACGGCGTAGATGCCTTTGAGGTTTCCCTTGAGGGCGAACTTGTCTGCCATATCGACAAACACAGGGAACAAGGCATTGGTAATGTTGCCGATCGTCAGTGCAAGGACGGCGATGGGCATGGCGAGCGCGATGGCCGTCTCGGTACCCTGACCGAGCTGAATGGCAAACGCGCAGGCGAGCACGCCGCCGACGGTTTCGTTAGGCGGCACGTAGGCGCCGATGGAGATCGAGCCCATGAACAGCAACTCCAGGCTGGCGCCAACGGCAAGGCCAGTCTGCAGGTCCCCCAGCACCAGGCCCACGAGCGGGCACAGGACGATGGGGCGGAACGCGTAGAGGGTGCCGAGCTGGTAGTCGAGACATCCAAAAGCTCCGACTAAGCCGACGAGGATTGCTTGGACAAGCATAGTTCCTCCCAATAAGGAATCTCGAACCGTCGTCACTCCCGTCGCGCGCGTTATTGATATCAATCCGGGAGTTTGACCACACGGTCCGAACCGCACCTGGCGTGCTGCTAACACCCATACCAGGCACAAATGATTTGATACCAATTATAGGTATGCAGGTTCGCCTTATTTAATACCAGTCGCTCAGCGGGGTGTTTTTTACCGTAAACGGCAGGCGCATCCCATTAGGCACGCTCTTTGTTTCGATGGCGGACAAGCGCCACCAGAAAGCCGTCGCCAAAAGCATCGGATGCCAAGTTGGCCACAATCACCAAAACGATCATCGCCGCGCCCAAGAACTCGTTCCAGCTAAAGACCTCGCCAAAGAGGAGCGCCGACCAGCAGGGAGCGAGCACGACCTCACTCATGCAAACCAAGTTGGCCGCAAACGCGTTGGTGCGCGCAATCCCCTTGGCATACAGCACACTCGCAAGGCCGCTGCAAAAAAGGCCATGCACCAGCATAAGCCCCCACTCAAAGGGTTTCACGGAGCCTAGGTCGCCGGCAAAATAGACGATCGGAAGTATCGAGATGCCGCAGGAGATGAGCGAGGACACCATGGGCGACGCATCGGGGCGAGAGTTTAAAAAGAAACACAGCCCAAAGGTGGCGCCCGAAATGATGGCAAGCAGATTTCCGAGCATGCCCTCGGCGCTCAAATCACCTAAAAAGAAAAGTCCCATACCCGTAAAAGCAACCACCACGGAGGCAATCTTCGCAGGCGAGGGCAACGTGCGAGTTGCGAGCGATTGATACACGATAACGAAAATCATCGAGGTGTACTGCAGAACGATCGCGTTGCCGACCGTCGTGAGCTGGTTGGCAAAGTTAAACGTGGTGCCCGTCACGAAGTTGCAGACGGCCACAAGGACAATAAGACGGCTGACGCGAAGGACGGGTCTGCCGACGAGCAGGATAAAGAGCGCCATAAATATTGCCGTGACGGCACCGATCAAAAGAGCTGACTGCGAATTGGCGCGAACGAGGATGCCGATAAAACTCCACAAGAGCGCCGTGCCAAATAGATACATCGCCCCGCTCACGCCATTATCGGGTGGATTGTCAGATCGAATCACGAAGCACCTCCAACTAGCTTTCGGTAATAAAAAACGGCGACCGCAATGGGTCGCCGTTTCCCTTGGGGGCAAATAATAGGCCGGGCCCTTACGCCAGCACGCCGAAGAACGCGCCGACGA
>NZ_QSQO01000042.1:0-1919 GCF_003436775.1 Collinsella sp. TF11-5AC | reverse complement strand
GGCCGCGGCGGCCCGCGCTGCATGAGCATGCCCTTCTGGCGTGAGGACCTCTAAGGTCTTCTAGGACCCGTATAGGTCTTAATACATACATCTAGCTGACGTTAGATGTCTCCCATTGGGGCGGTGCGGGTTTTCGCGCCGCCCCAATCTTGTATGAGGAACGTCAACACGGTTGGATGACTGCTTTTGTAAGGAGCTTGGCCATGGACATTAAGACGATTGGCGTTGAGGAATGGCTCAACGTTTGGGAGAAGAGCGCCACGTGGGACATCGCCCAGTCGACGATCTCGTCGCTCACCATGGGCGAGCTGCGCGCGCTCGATGAGCAGGACGGTGCCACGTTCTACGAGCGCCTGGACCGCGAGAAGATGAACTACGGCTGGATCGAGGGCTCTCCGGAGTTTAAGGCCGAGGTTGCCAAGCTGTATCGTCGCGAGGTCAATCCCGATCACATTCTGCAGACCAATGGCTGCACGGGCGCTAACCTCAACGCCATCATGGCCGTGGTCGAGCCCGGCGACCATGTCATCGCCGAGTGGCCCACCTACGCGCCGCTCTACGAGATTCCGCGTACGCTCGGTGCCGAGGTCGAGTATTGGGAGCTTCGCGAGGAGCTTGGCTGGAAGCCCGATATCGAGGAGCTTAAACGCTTGGTGCGTCCCAATACCAAGCTCATCTGCATCAACAACGCATCGAACCCCATCGGTACGGTGCTCGATGCCGATATGCTCGGCCAGATTGCCGAGATCGCCCGTTCGGCTGGCGCCTATGTGCTGTGCGACGAGGTGTACCTGCCGCTTGAGAACACCAAGGCCTTTATGTCGATGGCCGACATGTACGAGAAGGCCATTGTCACCAACTCGGTGTCCAAGACCTATTCGACGCCTGCGGCCCGCGTGGGCTGGGTCGTGGCCGACGAAGAGGTGTCCAACCGCATCCGCACCTACCGCGACTACACCATGATCTGCGGCGGCGTGTTCAACGATGCCCTGGCGACATACGTGCTCGAGCACAAGGACAAGATTCTCGAGCGCAATCGCAAGATCGTGTTTGGCAACCGCGATATCGCGCAGGCTTGGATCGATACGCAGCATCGCGTTTCCTGGACGGCCCCGCAGGGAATATCCACCTCGTTTATCCAGCTGGATATTCCCGAGGATGACGAGGAATTCTGTAAGCGCCTGTTGGCCGAGAGGGGAGTGCTGCTGGTCCCCGGTAGCCGCTTTGAGCTTCCCTGCGGCGCACGCCTGGGCTACTGCGCGAGCGAAGACGTTCTTCGCGAGGGCCTGAGGCTTTTGGGCGAGGCACTGGCGGAGTTCGATCGCTAGGGTTCCGACGATCTTCGAGGGCCTTATCCAAATTGGCCGAAGATAATCGAAAACGAACCCGTTTCCCTAGGGGAAGCGGGTTCGTTTTTCTATACCGAGAAGTCAAGTTGTTACAAATGGGGCCGTAAAGCGAGCCGGTATCCGCTGGGCCTTATACTGAGCTTCCGGTGAACGGTATCAAGCGTCTGGTAAACGGTAATTTATTTATCAGAAATGAATAGGACAAACTTTTTTCTGAATAAAAATGAAAATGGTTGGGACGCGGCATGAATCGCTAATTCTATTCATAGCTATATTAGAAATATGCAATTTGAGGGTGGTTTAATAAAGTTAAGTTCCATTTGCTATTTGGATTGAAAACGCGTTTTAGCACGTAAATAAACTTTATTAAATCAAAGTGTGCCATGCGTGAAGTATATGTGTATGCCGTTCACCCCTCATATAAAACCGTTCGGGGGCGAGGTGGAAGTATGGACTGATTTTGGATATAAATATGTCGTCAGCAATAACGCCTCACACGGAGGGGCGCTAACGAATCGGCCCTGACAGGGGCCCGAAAGAAAGGTAGGAGGCCATGACGAAAGGTCTGCA
>NZ_QSQO01000041.1:0-2062 GCF_003436775.1 Collinsella sp. TF11-5AC | reverse complement strand
GAGGGGCGCCGGGGGCGGGAATCTGGGCGTACACATTTCCTACACAGTTTGGGATTCTCAGCTGTATTTAAAAGTAATAAAGAGGGGACCTCGTTTCCGAGATCCCCTCCTCCGTCTATCTATAGAAATAGGCTTTCAAAGCCTTAGGCCAAGAGCTTGCGACCGGACTCCTCGATCGCGTCAAGTGCTGCATCAGCCTCGGCGGCATCCGCGCCCTTAGCGAAGGTGTACAGCTTAATCTTGGGCTCGGTGCCAGAAGGACGGACGATACCCTTGTTACCACCCTCGAGATCGAACTCAATGACATTAGCCTTCGGCAGGCCGTTCACGCAGGTGTTGTAATCCACGACGGCCTCAATCTTGGAACCGGCGAGCTCCGCGGGCGGGTTCTCGCGCAAACCAGCCATGATGCCGGCCATCTTTGCCGCACCCTCAGCGCCCGGATAGCTTAGCGAAATCGTCTTGTTGTGATAGTAGCCATACTTCTCGTACAGCTCGTGCATCGCATCGGCAAGGTTCTTACCCTGGAGCTTGTAATACTGCGCCATCTGGCAAATCAGAAGCGAAGTGCTCACGGCGTCCTTGTCGCGCACGTGGTCGCCGGCCAGATAGCCGTAGCTCTCCTCGAAACCGAAGATAAAGCGATCGACCTCGCCAGCATCGGAAAGAGAAGTAATGATGTCGCCGATGTACTTGAAGCCCGTCAGGCAGCGGCGAAGCTCAAAACCGTACTCGTCGGCCAGAGCGTCAACCATGGCGGAAGAAACGATAGTAGTAACGGCAACCTTCTTAGTGAGGTCCTCACCGCGGGCAGCACGGGTCTTGCAGATATAGTCGAGCAGCAGAACGCCCATCTCATTGCCGGTCAGCAGCAGATAGTCATCGCCATTTTTAACGGCAACGCCAACACGGTCGGCGTCGGGATCGGTTGCAAGCAGCAAATCAGGGTGAACCTGCTCGCAGAGATCGATGCCCTTCTGCATGGCCTGACGGATCTCGGGGTTAGGATACGGGCAGGTCGGGAAATCGCCGTTAGGCTCCTTCTGCTCGGGAACAACCGTGACATCGGTGATGCCAGCGCGCTCGAGCACCGTAGTAACGGGAATGAGGCCGGTGCCGTTGAGCGGAGTGTAGACGAGCTTAAGCGGAGCGCCAGCGATCTCCTCGGCAGAAAGGTTAGTCACGCCGCGCGCGAGAACGGCGTCGTAATAACGCTCGAGGCACGAGTCGTCGATCCATTTAACCAGACCCTGCTCAAGAGCCTCATCAAAGTCCATGGACTTCACGCCGGTGAATGTATCGGTCTCGGCGATAGCCTTAGAAATTGCATCGGCGGCCTCGCTGGTGATCTGGCAGCCATCGGGGCCATAGGCCTTATAGCCGTTATACGGCGCTGGGTTATGGCTAGCGGTCATGCAAATGCCACCGGAGCACTTAAGATCACGGACGGCCCAGGAGAGCGTCGGCACAGGAGAAATCTTGGGATACACGAGGGCAGTCACGCCGTTTGCTGCAAGAATGGCAGCCGTAGTCTTAACGAACAGCTCACCTTTATTGCGGCTATCGCGAGCGATGGCGACCGTCGGATGCTCAAAGGTCGCATTGAGGTAGTCAACGAATCCCTGGGTCGCACGACCGACCGTATAGATATTCATACGGTTAGTGCCCGCACCGATAGTGCCGCGAAGACCGGCAGTACCGAAGGCGAGATCCTGGAAGAAAGCGTCGGTGATGGCGTCCTCATCACCCTGCTCCCTCATCGTGTTGAGCTCAGCGAGGAGCTCCTCGTCCTTGACATTGGCAATCCAAGTATCAAGCAGCTCATGAACATCTGCCATGTGAGTCCTTCCGTCACAATCAATAAAACGACCCGTGTAAAAACAGGACAAGCGCAGCAGTGCGCTAAAGCAAATATTAGTCCATTGAGAACAGAGAACCGGCCAAAGAACGGTGAACGTCTATATTCAGCGGTGGATGATTAAATTGATTTAATTGCATAAGGACTGTTGCCCGTAAACGCAAAAAAAGGGGGAGGCCGCGAGGCCTCCCCCTTCTTCAAGTC
>NZ_QSQO01000040.1:0-2107 GCF_003436775.1 Collinsella sp. TF11-5AC | reverse complement strand
GACGAACAGCCGATCGTGTCAAATTTGGTCTAACAGAGCCATCTTTTTTGGCATGGCTGCGCTTCCAGTAAAAGGCTAATACACAAAAGGCGGTTCAACCTATGGAACTCATAGTCAAAGCTAAAGACATCTTTTTGGAATATGCCGGCCGCGATATCCTGGATATCGAAGAGTTGGAAATCTACTCCTACGATCGCATCGGCTTGGTGGGAGACAATGGCGCAGGCAAAACCAGCCTGCTTAAAATTCTGAGCGGCAATCTTACCATTGCGGACGCCGACGTCAGGCGCTTCGGCAGCATTGCCCTCATCGGCCAACTCGATGAACTCGACCTTGATGCGGCTCAGGACAGTGGTGAGATGCTCTCCCGTCTCAACGTCGCCGGAGTGGCGCAAGAGACGATGAGCGGCGGAGAGGAAACACGCGCCAAGATTGCCTCTGCGCTCTCCCAGCATGCAAGCGCGATCTTTGCTGATGAGCCTACGAGCCACCTCGACCAAGACGGCATCAGCCTTCTCGTCGGACAACTCAAGGCATTTGATGGAGCCCTTCTCATTGTGAGCCATGACCGTTATTTTCTCGATCAGGTAGTGGACAAGATCTGGGAGCTCAAAGACGGCGGTATTTCCGAATTCTGGGGTGACTACACCGACTATCTGCGACAGAAAGAAGAAGAGCGCAAAGTTCAGGCGGCTCGATACGAAGAGGCGATGCGCGAGCGCGAGCGCCTTGAAGCCGCCATCGAAAAACAACGGAAAAAAGCACGGCAGGTCGACGCCAAGCAGAAGGGCGCAAAGAAAAGCAACGAGTATGCAGGTCGATTGGGGCATCAGAAAGCAACCGGCACCAAACAGAAGAGGATGTACCAGGCGGCTAAGGACATGGAGAAGCGCCTCGAAGCGCTCGAAGGGATTGAGGCCCCCGACAGCATTCGCACCGTGCGGTTCCGCCAGAGCAAGGCCCTGGAACTGCATAGTAAATTTCCCATCTCGGCAGACGATTTCAGCTTGAGCTTCGGCAACTGCATGCTCTATGACCACGCGAAATTCGAGATACCGCTCGGTGCCAAAGTGGCCATCACCGGTGGCAACGGTACAGGAAAGACCAGCTTGCTGAAGGCAATCGCTCGACGCGCCGACGGTATCAACATCTCTCCCAAGGCAGAGATCGGTTACTTCGAGCAAACAGGCTACAAGTTCGACGCCCGTCAGTCTGCGATCTCGTTCATGCAGGATGGTTGCGAGTACAGCATGACCGAAATCCGAAGCGTCCTCGCCTCTATGGGAATCGGACCGCGTGACCTGGCAAAGGACGTTGGCGTTCTCTCGGGAGGCGAAGTCATCAAGCTGCTGCTCGCGAAGATGCTGCTGGGCAGATACAACATCTTGCTCATGGACGAGCCTGGAAATTACCTGGACATCAAGAGCGCCGAAGCCCTCGAGCAGATGATGAGCGCCTATGCCGGAACGATAGTGTTCGTCTCCCACGATAAGAGGCTGGTCGAGAACGTCGCAGACATTATTTACGAAATAAAGGACACCAAGCTAGTCAAAATCTTTCAGCGCGAATAACCCTAAATGAGCAGGATATATTCCCAGAATGGAGACAAAAGGCCTCGAAGGGGGGGGTGCCTCCAGGCCCTGTCGGCGCTCGCCATGACGCGCATGTACTACGACGGCAGCATGGACGACCGCAGCGCCCTCATCGAAGAACAGCGGATCCTGGACAAATCTCAGGGCTTTCTGAAAAAGAGGCAGGTCCTCGCAGCGCTCATGGAGATGAAGATCGGGGGCATGAAAGGGACGCCCATCGCGCTTCCTCGCGGAGCCCAGGGAAACGCCCTCAAGAGGCTGGTCTCTCAGACCCCCAGAGCCGCTGCAAAAGAGCAACTCCTCGAAGCTAAGGTTGAGATGCGCGCGAGCCTACGCTCCGGAGAGTCGAAGCTGAGGTCCGAGGCCGAAGATCGAAAAGGCAAAATCCAACGCATCGCGGCGGTATCCCGGTCAGCCAGGACGCTGCTCACTGATGGGACCGACTGCTGGCTCATCGACGATCAGACAGATTAGGAAATCAAAACCACCCCTAAAAGGGGTGGTTTGCTCTTAGG